>NZ_SLVT01000016.1:0-175088 GCF_004345505.1 Micromonospora sp. CNZ303
CGGGGGGAGGGTGGCGTCACGGGCTGAGGAAAGGTCGAACCAGGTACGCCCTCGACGAGAGGGTGGGGCGCGTCCGGGGGGATGTAACGACGCGGGCCCGGCCGGCATTCCGACCGGCGCCCCGGCCATCCCGGAGGGTTCCGGGTCCAGGGCTCGGGGTTACGCGCTCGCCCGGGGTTACGCGCTCGCCCGGGGTTACGCGCTCGCCCGGGGTTACGCGCTCACGGTGGTTACAACGACCCGCGCCCCCGACCCATGCCCACTGGGCGCGTGACCGGGGCCACCCCAAACCCCCATCAACCGGACAGCGGCTTGGGGTGGTTGGGGCCTCGGGTGGTTACGGGCGTCGCGGTGCGTCGTGGTGGGGGTGTGGCCCACCGTGCCCGGCTCCGGGCGGTCAGGCGTGATCCCTGCGCCAGGCACGGCGGGCCACACCCCGTCGGTGCCTACTTCTCGCGTCCGCCCGCCGGGCGCCTACCGGAGATCTTGGCAAGAATCCGCCCCTCCAGGGGCCGTCTTCTACCAAGATCTCCACCGGTGACCCGGTGACCCGGTGACCCGGTGATCAGCTCGCGCTTGTGGGCGAGAGTTCCGGTTGACGAGGCGCAGGGCACCCCGGGATGGCGTTCGGTTCGGGGCGATATCCGGTTCGGGGCGATGTTTGTCCCTGATCGCGTCGCTGAGCGCGTGAGCAGCGGGTCGCGGGGACGCGCGTGGGAGCGGGGCGGGCTCGTATGCGACGTCGGCGGGACGCTTGCGACGATGACGGGCATGGAGATCTGGAACAACCCGTCGTGCTCGAAATGCGCCGCCGCCCGTACCGCACTCGACGAGGCCGGGGTCGGCTACGCGCTGCGCCCGTACCTGGACCGGCCGCCGAGCGCGGCGGAGCTGACCGAGGTGCTGCGCCGGCTCGACGCGCGCCCCTGGGACGTCTGCCGCACCCAGGAGCCTACCGCGGTGGCGCTCGGCATGGCCGACTGGCCCAGGGACGAGGCGGCCGAGCCGCGCTGGATCGAGGCGATGGTGGCCGCCCCCGAGCTGATCCAGCGGCCCCTGCTGCTGCTCGACGACGGGAGCGCGCTCGTGGGCCGTACCGCCGAGGCGCTGGCGGAGGCGCTGCGCCGCACTAGCGCGGCGCCCGGCACCGCCGCGGTGCCGAGCCTCGCGACGGCCGGCACCGGCGCGGCGCCCGGCACCCGCGCGGCGCCCGGCACCCGCGCGACGCCGGGTAGCGGCGCGGAGCCCGGCCCGGCGGCTACCGCGTCGGCGGAACCGCCGGACCCGGCCCGGTAGCGCGTTTCCGGGCGGGTGCGGCGGGAATGCGCCGCTCGCGGGCGAACGACCGGACGCCGCAGAGGAGGGGTCGGATGCCGCACCAGGGCCTGTCCACCGCCGCGAAGCGGCTCACCCCCGTCGCCGGCGCGCCGCTGTGGTGCGACGCGCGGGAGTTCGGGCTGCGCGGCGACGGCGTGACGAACGACCAGCCGGCGCTGTCGGCGCTGGTCGACCGGCTCGGCGAGGGTTACGCCGCCGACGGGCGGGCCCGGGTCATCCACTGTCCGCCGGGGATCTACTCGATCCGGGACGCCGGGACGGTCTGGCGCAGCGGGGTGTCGCTGATCGGCGCGGGCCCGGGGGCGACGCGGTTCCTGCTCAGCAACGAGGGCAACCGGGCGGACCCCACGCCGTTGGCCTTCTGGACCACCGTGCAGCACGGCGCGAGCCGCGACCGGCACATCGCCGACTGCACCTTCGCGGACTTCGAGATCGACGGCTCGGGCGTGGCGATGGTCGGGTACAGCTACCTCGCCAAGGGGCTCGGCCTCCAGTACGTGGTGCGCGGCGTCTTCCGCAACCTCTACATCCACCACACCGGTGCCACGGGACTCGGCTGCGACTTCCTCCAGGACAGCCTGATCGACGGAGTGGTCGTGGTCGGTTGCGGCCGGCTGGACAACGGCGAGGAGATGGGCGGCGCGGGCATCGGCGTCGGCATCGGCGGCTGGGGCGACGTGGAGCGCCTCACGATCGCCAACTGCACCGCCGTCGGCAACGGCACCAACGGCATCTTCCTCGAACTTCAGAAGGACTACTGGACGCCGCCGCGCGGCTACCGCATCATCGGCTGCCACAGCCAGGCGAACCGCTTCGGCATCTCCGACTGGGGCGCCGACGGCCTGATCGTCTCCGCCTGCACGCTGACCGGCAACCTGGAGGCGGGCTTCGACGTCTCCGGCAACGGCACGGCCGGCGTGTCCGGCCGGGGCGGCATCATCAGCGACTGCGTCGTCGACCGCAACGTCCGCGACGGAATCAGCATGGGCAACACACCCGGCCCGTACATTGTGCGCGGGAACCGGATCAGCGCCAACGGCGAGTACGGCTACCACGAGCACGACCTGGGGCACGGCTACCGGGGCGCGGCGGCGGGCGTGGTCGTCGACGGCAACGACTTCTCGGACAACGGACTGGACGCGATCCGGATCGACCGGCCGATGACCGACGCCGTCGTGGTGAACAACCGGATCCGCAACAACGGCCGTCGGTGCGCCCCGGCCGCCACCGGCGCGGGCGAGTCGGTGCGCTACCACCACCGCTCCGTCACCGACCTGGCGGCGCACTGGCCGCACGACGGGCACCGGGGCAAGGTGGTGCGGGTCGGGTCACGCATGGCGGTGGTGGTGTCCAACACCGACACCGACCTCACCCTCGCCGAGGTACGGGCGGATTCCCCCACCGGCTGGAACGAGGACACGCCCCCGCCCGGGGCGGCGTACGAACTGCCGGCGGCCCCGCCGATCCGGGCCGGCATCACCGTCAACGCGCCGTTCGACTCCGCCACGGTGCGCGGCAACCGGATCTGGGACCACCGCGACGAGCAGACCCAGAGCTACGGGCTCTGGATCACCCCGGCCGGCAGCTGCGTGTCCTGCCGGATCGAGGACAACGACCTCGCCGGCAACGCCGTCGGGGCGGTGCGGCTCGACACCCCGCCGGTCGGCGGGCGCTGGGACCGCAACCACCACGAGGTGGACTGACGCCGGAGGCTCAGCGCGCGTCGTCGGCGGGGGCCGTCGCCTCCGCGTGCCGGTCGCGCAGCCGGGCCCGGATCTCCTCCGGGGTGTACGCCCGGCGCCGCCGTTCCGCCCGGGCGATGACCACGCCCGACGCCGCGACGCCGGCCAGGCCGGCCAGCCCGAGGACCTTCCACCACCGCATCCGTTGCCGCATCGGCCTAGGGTAGACCCCCATGAGCATCAGCCTGGACGAGGCCGTGGACCTGACCCGTACCGGCGACGTGTGGGTGTTCCGGGGGCGCAGCGTGCCGGACCGGGCCATCCAGCTGACCACCAACAGCCCGGTCAACCACGTCGGCATGGCGGTCGTGCTGGACGACATGCCGCCCCTGATGTGGCACGCCGAGCTGGGCAAATCGCTGCCCGACATGTGGACGGGCACCCACCAGCGCGGCGTGCAGCTGCACGACCTGCGCGACGCGGTCTGCGTCTGGGCCAACCGGTACGGCCAGCGGGCCTGGCTGCGCCAGCTCGACCCGCCGGCCGACGCGGAGATGGAGAAGGCGGTGCTGCGTACCGTCGCGCGCCTGGACGGCACCCCGTTCCCGTCGACCGCCCAGCTCGCCTGGCGCTGGCTGCGGGGCCGGGTCCCGGCGGTGCGGCTGCCGGCGCTGCCGGGCCGGGCGGGAGACCGCGAGGCCGCGCCGGCGCCCGACCGGACCGGGGGGACCGCGTCCGACCGCGCCGGGATCGCCGTGCGCGACCGTGCACTGGAGACGGCCTACTGCGCGGAGGTGGTCGCGGTGACCTACGAGGCGATGGGACTGCTGCCCGCCGGGCGGCGTCCCAACTGGTACGACCCGGGCCGGTTCTGGAGCGGCGACGACCTCGGACTCGCCGGCGGCGCCCGGCTCGGGGCGGAGATCGAGGTGCGCATCCCGCCGCGCTGAGGTTTGGCCCGCCGGCCGGCCGGCAATTGCTGTCCCCGTGAGAGCCCCCACCGATCTGGACACGCTGACCGACTTCTTCGACCGGTACGGCGTGGCGCTGACCACCGGCGACGTGCCCGCCATCGCCGGCTGTTACGCCCTGCCCGGGATGGTGGTGGCCGACACGTACAGCTTCTCGTTCACCTCGCCGGCGGCGGTGGCACTGTCCTTCGTGGGCGCGGCCCCCGACTACCAGGAGCGCGAGCTGGTCGCGGCGCACGCGACCATCGAGGACGTGCTTGCGGTGTCGGCGCTGCTGACCATGGTCGCCGTGGAGTGGGAGTTCCTGGACAGCCAGGGCCGGGCGGTCCCCGGCGAGCGCTACCGCTACCTGCTGCGTTCCACCGACGACGGCCCGCTCATCTGCACGGTGCTGCGGACCGCCTGAGCGACGGCCGGACGCGCGGCACCCTCCGACGGCGGCGACCCCGCCCACGCGGTTCCGTACGCGCCGCGCGCGCACGGTCGCACCATGTCGCCACGGACCGCTACGCTGCCCCGGAGGACCGCGGGAGGAGAGGCATGTCCGGCACGCGCCGAACATCGAGCAAGTCCTACGGCACGACCGCCATCGCGTCCTCGCCGTGGATCGTGGTGTCCGTCGGCGTCGCGGTGATGGTGGTCCTGCTGGCCATCGCGCTCGGCGCCTACCGGGGGCGCGGTCCCGCGTTCGACGCACAGCCCGCCCCGCCGCTGCCGACCGTCGGCCTGGCCGACCCGGAGCCGTCGGCGGCCAGCCCGACGGTCACGCGCTCGCCGCGGGCGACGGCCACGCAGTCCGGCCGCTCCACCACCCGGCCCACCCCGACACGGTCCACGCCCGCCCGCAGCAGCGCCCCGCCGTCGCCGACCCCCACCGGGAGCGAGGAGACGGCGCTGATCGCGCCGCCACCGCCGTCGGGGTCCCCGCTGACGGGCCGGTACCGGGTGGTCGAGTCGTACGCGGACGGGTTCGTCGGGGAGGTGCTGGTCGGCAACACCTCGTCGGCCGGCCGGGGGTGGACCACGCGGCTGACCTTCCCGGGAGCGCGGCTGGGCAGCGCGTGGATCGAGGGCGCGCCACAGGGGACGGCGCAGCGGATCGACGACGGCTTCACCTACCGCAGCGGCGGCGACCTGCCCGGGGGCGCGTCGGTCACGCTGCGCTTCTACGTCCAGGGCACGCAGAGCCGCCCGACGAGCTGCACGGTCGACGGCGTCTCCTGCCGCCTCTGATCGACGCGACGGCGTCGACCACCCAGGGAGCCGCCATGGCGCTCACCCTCCGCCCGCTCACGCTGGCCGACACCGATGCCGTGCACGACTGGGCGCGTTTGCCCGAGTCGTGCCGCTACCAGGCGTGGGGGCCCAACACCTACGCGCAGACGCAGGCGTACGTGCGGGCCGCCGTGGCGGCACCCCCGGACCGGCTGGTGTTCGGGGTACTCGTCGACGGCGAGGTCGTGGGCAGCGCCGAGCTGAAGCTGCACGGCCCGAGCACCGGCGAGATCGCGTACGCGGTCCATCCTCGGCGGTGGGGACAGGGCATCGCCACGGCCGCGGCGCGGGAACTGTTGCGACTGGGCTTCGACCGGCACGGGCGCCATCGCATCTTCGCCACGTGCGACCCGCGCAACCTCGCCTCGGCGGCGGTGCTGCGCAGGATCGGCATGCGGTACGAGGGCCGGATGCGTGGCACCGCCCTCATCCGCGACGGCTGGCGCGACTCGGACCTGTACGCCGTCCTCGCCGACGACTGAGCCCGGGCACGGGGTCGCCGCGGAGAGCCGCCCTTGCAAGCGGGCTGTCGTGTTACGACTTTGTTTGCAAGGTATTGCAGAACGTTTCGGCAAGAGCTAGCGTGCGGGCCAGCCAGCGACCAGAGGAAGGCGTCGATGACACCCCCGCCGATACCGCGCAAGGCCCTGCTCGCCCTCGTCTCCCTGCTCACCCTCGCCCTCGTCGGCACCCCGCTGGCCGTGCGCCAGCTGGGTTCCGACGCCCCCGACGACACCGGCCCGCTGGTCACCACCGGCGCCGCGCAGTGGCGCACCGAACCCTCGGCGGAGGCGCTGCTCGCCGCCGGGAGCGGCCAGGCCCGCGCAGAGCAGTTCTACTTCGTCCTGCCGGACCGGTTCGCCAACGGCGACCGGCGCAACGACGCCGGTGGCCTCACCGGGGGCCGCCTCTCCACCGGCCTCGACCCGAAGGACAAGGGCTTCTACCACGGCGGCGACCTCAAGGGCGTCATGGACCGGCTCGACTACATCGAGGGGCTCGGCACCACGGCCATCTGGCTCGCGCCCGTCTTCAAGAACCGCCCGGTGCAGGGCACCGGGGCCGACGCCTCCGCCGGCTACCACGGCTACTGGATCACCGACTTCACCCAGGTCGACCCGCACTTCGGCACCAACGAGGACCTGAAGCGGCTGGTGTCGCTCGCCCACCGGCGGGGGATCAAGGTCTACCTCGACGTCATCGTCAACCACACCGCCGACGTCATCAGGTACGCCGAGGACAAGTACATCTACGTGGACAAGGCGACGTCGCCGTACACCGACGCGCAGGGGCGCCCCTTCGAGGACCGCAACTACGCCGACGGCAGCCGGGGCTTCCCGAAGGTGGACAGCACCTCGTTCCCGTACACCCCGACGTTCGAGACCCCGGCCGACGCGAAGGTCAAGGTCCCGGCGTGGCTGAACGACCCGACGATGTACCACAACCGGGGCGACTCCACCTTCGCCGGGGAGAACAGCGAGTACGGCGACTTCTTCGGCCTCGACGACCTGTGGACCGAGCGCCCCGAGGTGGTGCGCGGCCTGACCAAGGTCTACTCCGACTGGGTGGCGTCCACCGGCGTCGACGGCTTCCGGCTGGACACGGTGAAGCACGCCAACCTCGACTTCTGGCCGCAGTTCAGCCAGGGCGTCGAGCGCGCCGCCGCGCGCGCCGGCAAGAAGGACTTCTTCATGTTCGGCGAGGTCTACAGCGCCGACCCGGAGATCACCTCGACGTACGTGCGGCGCGGCGGCCTGCCGGCCACCCTCGACTTCGCCTTCCAGGAGGCGGCGCGCGGCTACACCGCCGGCGACGGCTCCGCGAAGGCGCTCGCCGACGTGTACGCCCGCGACGACCTCTACCGCGCCCGGGACACCGACGCGCGTCGGCTGACCACCTTCCTCGGCAACCACGACATGGGCCGGATCGGCTCGTTCATCGCCGGCGGCGGCACCGACCCGGCCACCCACCTGCGCCGCGACCGGCTCGCCCACGAGCTGATGTTCCTCACCCGTGGCCAGCCGGTCGTCTACTCCGGCGACGAGCAGGGCTTCACGGGGCCGGGCGGCGACAAGGACGCCCGGCAGGACATGTTCGCCTCGAAGACCCCCGACTACCTCGACGACGACCTGATCGGCACCGACCGCACCCACGCCAGCGACCAGTTCGACCGCGCCCACCCGCTCTACCGGGCCATCGCGGAGCTGGGCGCGTTGCGCCAGGCGCACCCGGCGCTGCGCGACGGCGTGCAGGTCGGGCGGTACGCCGCCGACGGCCCCGGCGTCTTCGCGTTCTCCCGGATCGACCCGAAGCAGCGCACCGAGTACGTCGTCGCGGTGAACAACGCCGCGACCGCGCAGACTGTCACCGTGGACACCTGGTCGGCCGGCGCCACCTTCACCGGCGTGTACGGCGCGTCGACCGCCCCGGTCGTCGGCGCGGACGGCAGGCTCACGCTCACCGTGCCGCCGCTGTCGGCCGTGGTGCACCGCGCCGGCACGCCGATCGCGTCGCCCGACGCCGCGCCGAAGATCACGATCACCGCCCCGGCGCCCGGCGCGCCCGTCGCCACGAAGGCCGCCGTCACCGCGCAGGTCACCGGCGACCCGCTGGCCACCGTCACCGTCGCCGCCCGGGTCGCCGGCGGCAGGTGGACGCTGCTCGGCAGCGCCGAGACGGCCCCGTACACCGTGCACCACGACCTGACCGGGCTGGCCGGCGGTACGAAGATCGAGTACAAGGCCGTCGGCCGCGACGGGAAGGGCCGCACCGCGACCGCCCGGTCCACCGCGACCGTGGGCACCCCGGCGCAGTCCGCCTCCCGCGACTGGGCCGTGGTGCACTACCAGCGCCCCGCCGGCGGCTACGACGACTGGGGCCTGTACGCCTGGGGCGACATCGACCCCGCGTACGCGACCGAGTGGCCCAAGGGGCAGCCGTTCGCCGGCGAGGACTCGTACGGCCGGTTCGCCTGGGTGAAGCTCAAGCCGGGCGCGAAGTCGGTCGGCTTCGTCGTGGTCGACAAGTCCGGGAAGAAGGACGTGGAACAGGATCGGACGATCGACGTGACGGAGACCGGCGAGGTCTGGGTCAAGCAGGGCGACCCGGCGACCTACCCGAGCCGGCAGGCCGCCACCGGCGAACCCGACCCGCCGGTCGAGGACGGCACCGCCCTGATCCACTACCGCCGCGCCGACGGCAACTACGACGGCTGGGGCCTGCACCTGTGGGACGGCGCCGCCACCCCCACGGACTGGGCCACGCCGCTCGCCCCGGCCCGGATCGACGCCTTCGGCGCGGTCTTCCGGGTGCCGCTGGCCGCCGGGGCGACCGGGCTGAGCTACATCATCCACCGCGGCGACGAGAAGGACCTGCCGACCGACCAGCGGCTCGACTTCGCCGACGCCGGACGCGAGGTGTGGCTGCTCGCCGGCACGCCCGGCCGCCTGCTGCCGTCCACCGCGTCCGCCGCCGGCCCGGACGTCGACATCACGAAGCAGAAGGCGCACTGGATCGACCGCTCGACCGTCGCCTGGCAGGCCGGACCCACCGACGGCAGGACGTACGCGCTGGTCGCCGCCCCGGCCGGCGGGGTCACCGTCGCCGACGGCGAGCTGGTCGGGACGTACACCACGCTGCCGTTGACCGCCCAGCGTAACGGGCTCACCGAGGCCCAGCGCGCGGACTTCCCGCACCTGTGGGCGCACGGTGCCTTCACGCTCGACCGGCGGGACCTGGCGAAGGTGCCGGCGGCCCTGCGCGGGCAGCTCCTGGTGACCGAGCGGGACGCGGCGGGCG
Source organism: Micromonospora sp. CNZ303 (assembly GCF_004345505.1). Lineage (NCBI taxonomy): Bacteria > Bacillati > Actinomycetota > Actinomycetes > Micromonosporales > Micromonosporaceae > Micromonospora > Micromonospora sp. CNZ303. The sequence goes on from NZ_SLVT01000016.1 coordinate 9,065, forward strand.
CCCTGCTCGCCGCGACCGGCGTGCAGATCCCCGGCGTGCTCGACGACGTCTACGCCCGGGCCACCGACGCGCGGCTCGGGCCGACGTTCGCCGGCGGGGTGCCGACGCTGGCCGTCTGGGCGCCCACCGCCCGCACGGTCTCGCTCCAGCTCTTCGACTCGCCGACCGCGACGCCGCGGACCGTCGCGATGCGCCGCGACGACCGCACCGGCGTCTGGTCCGTGCGTGGCGCCCGCGACTGGACCGGCCGGTACTACCGGTACCAGGTCCAGGCGTGGCAGCCGGCGACGCAGAAGGTGGTCGACGCCGCCGTGACCGACCCGTACTCGCTGGCGCTGGCGCCGGACTCCACGCACAGCCAGCTCGTGGACCTCGCCGACCCGGCGCTCGCGCCGGCCGGGTGGGCGTCGCTGCGCAAGCCGGCGGCGGTGCCGTCGACGAAGGTGCAGATCTCCGAGCTGTCGGTGCGGGACTTCTCCATCGCCGACGGCACTGTGCCGGCCGAGCGGCGGGGCACGTACCTCGCCTTCACCGACCCGGGCACCGCCGGCATGCGGCATCTGAAGGCGCTCGGCGACGCCGGGGTGACCCACCTGCACCTGCTGCCCGCGTTCGACTTCGCCACGATCCCCGAGCGCCGCGCCGACCAGCGGCAGCCGGCCTGCGACCTGGCCGCGCTGCCGCCGGACTCCGAGCAGCAGCAGAAGTGCGTCGCGGCGGTGGCGGACACCGACGGCTACAACTGGGGGTACGACCCGCTGCACTACACCGTGCCGGAGGGCGGCTACGCCGTCGACCCGGCCGGGGCGAAGCGCACCACCGAGTTCCGGCGGATGGTGGCCGGCGTCAACGGCGCCGGGCTGCGCGTGGTGATGGACGTCGTCTACAACCACACCTCGGCGGCGGGCGCCGACCCGAAGTCGGTGCTCGACCAGATCGTGCCCGGCTACTACCACCGGTTGCTGGACGACGGCGCGGTCGCCAACTCGACCTGCTGCGCCAACACCGCCCCCGAGCACGCCATGATGGGCAAGCTGGTGGTGGACTCGCTGGTCACCTGGGCCCGGGCGTACAAGGTGGACGGCTTCCGGTTCGACCTGATGGGCCACCACCCGAAGGCGAACATCCTGGCCGTGCGCAAGGCGCTCGACGAGCTGACCGTCGGCCGCGACGGCGTGGACGGGAAGAAGATCCTGCTCTACGGCGAGGGCTGGAACTTCGGCGAGGTCGCCGACGACGCCCGGTTCACGCAGGCCACCCAGGCCAACATGGCCGGCACCGGAATCGGCACGTTCAACGACCGGCTGCGCGACGCCGTACGCGGCGGCGGGCCGTTCGACGCCAACCCGCGGGTGCAGGGCTTCGCCTCCGGCCTGTTCACCGACCCCAACGGCGACGACGTCAACGGGTCCACGGCCGAGCAGCGGGCCCGGCTGCTGCGCCAGCACGACCTGATCAAGGTGGGGCTCACCGGCAACCTGCGCGGCTACCGCTTCACCGACTCGTCGGGCCGGCAGGTGACCGGCGCGCAGGTCGACTACAACGGCTCGCCCGCCGGCTACACCGCCGCGCCGGGGGAGGCGGTCACCTACGTCGACGCGCACGACAACGAGATCCTGTACGACGCGCTGGCGTACAAGCTGCCGCGGGAGACCTCGGCGGCGGACCGGGCCCGGATGCAGGTGCTGGCGCTGGGCACGGTGGTGATGGGCCAGGGGCCCGGGTTCGTCACCACGGGCACCGAGCGGCTGCGCTCGAAGTCGCTGGACCGCAACTCGTACAACTCGGGGGACTGGTTCAACCAGATCCGCTGGGACTGCGCCCAGGGCAACGGGTTCGGCGCCGGCCTGCCGCCCGAGCAGGACAACCGGGACAAGTGGCCGTACGCCAAGCCGCTGCTGGCCGACCCGGCGCTGGTGCCGGACTGCGCGGCGATCGACCTGGCCGACGCCCGCTACGCCGAGCTGCTGAGGATCCGGGCCTCCTCGCCGGTCTTCGGGCTGACCACGGCGGAGCAGGTGCAGAAGCGGGTCGCCTTCCCGCTCTCCGGCGCGGGGGAGACCCCCGGCGTGCTCACGATGACGCTCGACGGCCGGGGCCTCGACGGGCGCTGGAAGTCGGTGACGGTGGTCTTCAACGCCACGCCGGAGACGGCGCGGCAGCGGGTGACCGGGCTGCGCGGGGCGGACGTGGCGCTGCACCCGGTCCTGCGGGGCTCGGCGGACGAGTCGCTGCGGACGGCCTCGTTCGACCGGGCCAGCGGCACGTTCACCGTGCCGGCCCGCAGCGTGGCGGTCTTCGTGCAGCGGTAGCCCGCGACGTGGTCCGGCCCCCTTCCGCGTCGCGGAAGGGGGCCGGATCGTTTTCTGCGTCAGCCGATGCCGTTCCAGCTGATACCGCGTGACTGTCGTCAGTTGGCGCAGCCGGTGACGTTGGTGCAGTTGCGGGGTTCGTTCTTCTTGATGATGGTCTTGTTGTCGAGGGTGACGGTGGCGTTGTTGGCGTTGAAGATGCCGCCCGCGCCGGCGGTTTCGGCGGCGAAGTTGCCGACGATCTTGCTGTTGCGGATGGTGAGGGTGGCGTTGTTGTCGTTGTAGATGGCGCCGCCCTGTTCGGCGTGGTTGTCCTTGAACTCGCTGTCGTGCAGGTTGAGGGTTTCGCCGTTGTAGAGGCCGCCGCCGTTGTCGCCGGCGGTGTTGTCGGTGAAGACGGTGTGCCGGATGGTGGCGATGTTGTCGCTGTCGTGGAAGACGCCGCCGCCGTCGTCGGTGGCCTTGTTTCCGGTGACGATGACGTATTCGAGCAGCATGGTGGAGTCGCCGTCGTTGTGGATGCCGCCGCCGTCGTCGCACGCGGTGTTGTGGGCGATCTTGGTGCGGGTGACGGTGAGTCGGGCGTCGTCCTCGCTGTGGATGCCGCCGCCGTCGTTGCTGGCCTTGTTGTTGGTGATCTGGCTGTAGGCGATGGTGGCGGTGCCGTCGTCCTCGTTGGCGATGCCGCCGCCGTTGCCGCTGACGGCGCTGTTGCCGGTGGCGGTGTTGTTGTCGATGCGGGTGTCGTGGACGGTCAGTGCGCCTTCGTTGTAGATGGCGCCGCCGTTGCCGCCGTTGCCGACGCCGCGGGCGTGGTTGTTGGCGAGGAGGCTCTTGTCGATCTCGACGGTGCCGAAGTTGGCGATGGCGCCGCCGTTGCCCTGGGTGCCGACGCCGGTGGCGCGGTTGTCGATGAGCTTGGTGTGCTTGAGGGTGGCCTCGCCGCCTTCCTGGACGAGCAGGGCGCCGCCGTTGGCGGTGCTTGGCGGTGGCGGCGGCGAGGTTATCTGGCCGCCCTTGAGGGTGAGGTCCTTGAGTGTCAGGTCGCCGCCGGAGGCGACTTCGAAGAAGCGGAACAGTGCGGTGCCGTCGTGGAAGAGGGTGGAGTTGTTGCCGAGGATCGTGATCCGCTGGTCGATGACGGGGAAGGCGTTGTTCCCGGTCTCCTCGGTGAACTTGTAGGTGCAGTCCTTGGCGAGCTTGAACGTGCCGCCGTTGTCCTCGTTGGCCCTGTTCACCGCCTCGACCAGTACGTCGGAGTCACACGGCACGTCCTTGGCGTCACGGTCCTTCTTGCCGTCACGGCCGTCACGGTCCTCGCGGTCCTTCTTGCCGTCCCGGCCGTCCTCGCCCTGCCAGTCCTTACGGTCCTTGCCCTGCCAGTCCTTGTCCTGCCAGTCGTGCTGGCCGCGGGCGTCCTGCCCCTCCCGGTCCTTGCCGGTCTCGCCCGCACGGTCGTCGCGACCGGCGGCGTCGTCCTTGGTGACCTGCTCGGCCGTGGACCACTTCAGGTCTGCGAGACGGTCGACCCCGACGGCGCCCGCGCTGCTCGCGGCCCCGACGCCGGCGAGGCTGACCACGCCGGTCAGCCCAGCGACGCCGGTGGCGAGCCACAGCTTGCGCCGGCTCTTCGGCGCGGTGTTCTCGGCGTTGTTGCGAAGGTAGTTGGACATCGGAGCTCTCTGCTCTCTCCTCGTACCAGACAGGGCCGCTCCGCCACCGCGGGCTGCCCTGGCTACAAATCGGTTGTAGCAACTGAGGACCACCGTATGAGAATCTTTTTCTCTTCACGGCTATATCCGAAAGGAACCCACGTTAGGGGTAAAGCGGGTCGGCACGGGACGCTTCGGACGGCCGGGAGTGGGGCCGCGCAGTAGTGCCGAAACGGGGCGGACTGCGCCACGAGTGGGCGCACCGGTCCGTAACCCCCAACGCGCTGGCGCCTGCACCGCCAGGCGGGACCGTCCTGTCCCGGCGCCCGCATGGAAGGGATCCCTTCCCCCGGGGCGGGGGAAGGGATCCCTTCGTTATGTGGCGGCTCAGTTGGCGCAGCCGGTGACGTTGGTGCAGTTGCGGGGTTCGTTCTTCTTGATGATGGTCTTGTTGTCGAGGGTGACGGTGGCGTTGTTGGCGTTGAAGATGCCGCCCGCGCCGGCGGTTTCGGCGGCGAAGTTGCCGACGATCTTGCTGTTGCGGATGGTGAGGGTGGCGTTGTTGTCGTTGTAGATGGCGCCGCCCTGTTCGGCGTGGTTGTCCTTGAACTCGCTGTCGTGCAGGTTGAGGGTTTCGCCGTTGTAGAGGCCGCCGCCGTTGTCGCCGGCGGTGTTGTCGGTGAAGACGGTGTGCCGGATGGTGGCGATGTTGTCGCTGTCGTGGAAGACGCCGCCGCCGTCGTCGGTGGCCTTGTTTCCGGTGACGATGACGTATTCGAGCAGCATGGTGGAGTCGCCGTCGTTGTGGATGCCGCCGCCGTCGTCGCACGCGGTGTTGTGGGCGATCTTGGTGCGGGTGACGGTGAGTCGGGCGTCGTCCTCGCTGTGGATGCCGCCGCCGTCGTTGCTGGCCTTGTTGTTGGTGATCTGGCTGTAGGCGATGGTGGCGGTGCCGTCGTCCTCGTTGGCGATGCCGCCGCCGTTGCCGCTGACGGCGCTGTTGCCGGTGGCGGTGTTGTTGTCGATGCGGGTGTCGTGGACGGTCAGTGCGCCTTCGTTGTAGATGGCGCCGCCGTTGCCGCCGTTGCCGACGCCGCGGGCGTGGTTGTTGGCGAGGAGGCTCTTGTCGATCTCGACGGTGCCGAAGTTGGCGATGGCGCCGCCGTTGCCCTGGGTGCCGACGCCGGTGGCGCGGTTGTCGATGAGCTTGGTGTGCTTGAGGGTGGCCTCGCCGCCTTCCTGGACGAGCAGGGCGCCGCCGTTGGCGGTGCTTGGCGGTGGCGGCGGCGAGGTTATCTGGCCGCCCTTGAGGGTGAGGTCCTTGAGTGTCAGGTCGCCGCCGGAGGCGACTTCGAAGAAGCGGAACAGTGCGGTGCCGTCGTGGAAGAGGGTGGAGTTGTTGCCGAGGATCGTGATCCGCTGGTCGATGACGGGGAAGGCGTTGTTCCCGGTCTCCTCGGTGAACTTGTAGGTGCAGTCCTTGGCGAGCTTGAACGTGCCGCCGTTGTCCTCGTTGGCCCTGTTCACCGCCTCGACCAGTACGTCGGAGTCACACGGCACGTCCTTGGCGTCACGGTCCTTCTTGCCGTCACGGCCGTCACGGTCCTCGCGGTCCTTCTTGCCGTCCCGGCCGTCCTCGCCCTGCCAGTCCTTACGGTCCTTGCCCTGCCAGTCCTCCTGGCCGTCGCGGGCGTCCTGACCGCTCTCCTTGCCGTCCTTCTCGTCGGAGCCCGGGTCGGCAGTGCCGGCGTCGCTGACGTTCTGCTTCAAGGTCGACGACTGCGCGTCCGACAACCGGTCCGCGCCGCCGGGCTTGTCGTCGCGGGCGGCCAGGCCGCCCAGCGCCGCCAGGCCGACCGCGCCGGTCAGTCCGGCGATGCCCGCAGCCACCCAGAGTTTGCGCCGCCCTCGGGTCGGTGCGCTCGTGGGAGCGTCACCGTCGGGAGTCGTTGCTTCGTTGGACATCAGAGCCTTCCGCCCTTTCCTGCTGCCAGACGGGGTCGCACCACCCGAAGCGGCGCGACCAGCTACAAATCGGCTTGTAGCCTCTGATATCCACCGTATGAGAAGGATCCTCGCGAGAGGCGTTAACCCGAAAAAACCCCGCATTCCCCTCACTCAGGGCACTCTGCGGCAACCCGCCGGGTCCGGGCAGGAAGCGGGTGAGCGGCGTGAACGTCGACGGGCCCCGCCACCGGCGCGTCCACGTAAGGACGTCGCGACCGGCGGCGGGGCCCGTCGTGGTCGTACCCCTGGGATCAGTCCGGCAGGCGCGGCCCCGCCTCGCGCTGCTCGGCCAGCCAGGTCTCCACCTCGTCGGCGGCGCGCGGCAGCCCGGCGGAGAGGTTCACCGCGCCGGTCGCGGTGACCAGGATGTCGTCCTCGATCCGGATGCCGATCCCGCGCAGCTCCTCGGGAACCAGCTCGTCCTCCGGCTGGAAGTAGAGCCCGGGCTCGACGGTGAGCACGTAGCCCTCGCCCAGCGTGCCGTCCCGGTACTTCTCCTTGCGGGCGTTCGCGCAGTCGTGCACGTCGATGCCGAGCATGTGGCTGGTGCCGTGCAACGTCCAGCGCCGGTAGACCGTCGACCGCCCGTCCATGGCCTCGTCGACGCCCACCGGCAGCAGGCCCAGGTCGGACAGCGCCTGGGCGAGCACCCGCATCGACGCCAGGTGGACCTCCCGGAACGCGACGCCGGGGCGGATGGCGTCGATGCCGGCCTGCTGCGCGGCGTGCACGGCGTCGTAGACCTGGCGCTGGAGCGGGCTGAACCGGCCGTCGACCGGCAGCACCCGCGTGACGTCGGCGGTGTAGAGGTTGCGGTTCTCCACGCCCATGTCCATCAGCAGCAGCTCGCCCGGCCGGGTGGCGCCGTGGTTGTGCACCCAGTGCAGGATCGTGGCGTGCTCGCCCGCGCCGACGATCGAGCCGTAGCCGACGTCGTTGCCGTCGTGCCGGGCGCGCAGGGCGAAGATCCCCTCCAGCAGTCGCTCCGACACGCCCCGGTCCGCCGGCAGCGCCCGGGCCACGTCCTCGAATCCCCGGACGGTGGCGTCGACCGCGTCCTGGAGCTGGGCGATCTCCCACTCGTCCTTGACCAGCTTCAGCTCCGAGATGGCGATCGCCAGCTCCCGGTCGCGGGCCGGCTGGCCCTCGGCGCGGTGGCCGTCGTACGGGCGCACGGCCGTGTCCACCCGTGCGTCGAAGCCGCGCAGCACCCGGGTACGCCCCGGCGCCAGGTCGGCCAGCGTCGCGTCCAGCTCGGTCAGGTCCGCCGTGGGCAGGCCCAGCTCGGCCGACTTCTCGGCCAGGGTGTGCCGCCGGCCCACCCACAGCTCGCCGTGCCGGCTGCGGAAGAACTCGTCGGTCAGCCGCGACGACCGGGGCCGCATGTAGAGGGTGGCGTCGTGGCCCGACCCGTTCGGCCGCAGCACGAGCACCCCGTCCGGGTCGTGGTCGCCGGTGAGGTAGGCGAAGTCGCTGCCCGGCCGGAAGGGATGGTCGGTGTCGTTGGCACGTACCTTCTCGCCGCCGGTGGGGATCACCAGGGTCTCGCCCGGGAAGGCCGCCGAGAGCGCGGCCCGGCGCCTGGCGTGGTGGGGCACCTCGGGCCGCGGGCCGACCGGCAGGGTGGTGTCCCGCCAGCCCTGCCGCATGAACGCCAGGAACGCCTCGGGGAAGTCCGGGTCGTGCGACCCGGTGCCGTCCGCCGGGCTGCTGTCGGTACGTCCCTCGGTCATGCTCCGCTCCTTCCGCATTCTTGCAGGTCAGACCGTACCGCGCGGCGCTGTTGTCCGGTCGCGGGTGGTGGGCGAGTACGTCGCACGGCGCTGTCGAGCTGAGTCGTTCGCGACATCGGGCGGTTGCCCGAATCGTTCACGGCATCAGCTCGACAGCGTCCCGCATGCGCGATCCGGCTCCTGGCGACCCGGAACGCGTGGGCCGGGCAGCCTCGGGGCGTGGAGCCCAGCGGTGCCGCGACGCCCGCTCGGGCCGCGTGGAAAGATGGCGACCATGTGCGGACTCCTGGCCTTCTTCAGCGCGCGCGGCGACGCCGCCGCCCACCGCGACAACATCGCCGGGGCGTTGGAATGCCTGCACCACCGCGGACCGGACGAGACCGGTGTCGAGGTGGTCGGCGACGCCTCCGGCCGGTACGCGGACGGCGTGTTCGCGCACAAGCGGTTGGCGATCATCGACGTGGCCTCCAGCCAAGAGCCCCTGTCCTACGCGAACGGGCGCTACCTGCTCACCTTCAACGGCGAGATCTACAACTACATCGAGCTACGCGAGGAGCTGATCCGGAGCTTCGGCGCGCAGTTCGCCACCGCCGGTGACGGAGAGGTGATCGTCGCCGGCTACCACTACTGGGGCGAGCAGGTGCTCACCCGCCTGCGCGGCATGTTCGCCTTCGTCATCTGGGACCGGCAGGAGCGTCGCGCGTTCGGCGGCCGGGACTACTTCGGGATCAAGCCGCTGCACTACCTGGAGACCGCCGACGGCCTCTACCTGGCCTCGGAGAAGAAGGCGCTGCTGCCCTTCGCGCACTCCAACTACCAGGGCGACGCCGGCATCGACACGGCCAACCTGAGCCACTACCTGACCCTGCAGTACGTCCCCGAGCCCGGCACCCTGCACAAGGGCATCAGCCGGATCGGCTCGGGTGAGTACCTGACCTGGACCCCGGGCGGGCGGATCGACGTGCGCCGGTGGTACCGGCCGGTGTTCCGGCCCACCCCGGTCGACGACGAGCAGCGGCTCTACCACGAGATCCGGGAGACGCTGCGGGAGAGCGTCCGGATGCACATGCGCTCCGACGTGCCGGTCGGCTCGTTCCTCTCCAGCGGCATCGACTCGACCGCGGTGGTCGCCCTGGCCCGGGAGTTCAACCCGAACATCCTGACCTTCACCGTCGGCTACGACGTCCCGGGCTACTCGGAGATCGACGTCGCCCAGGACTCGGCCCGCCACCTCGACGTGACGACCATCCCGACCAAGATCGGGCCGTACGACATGATCGAGGCGCTGCCGAAGATCGTCTGGCACCTGGACGACCCGGTGGCCGACCCGGCCCTGGTGCCCCTCTACTTCGTGGCGAAGAAGGCCGCCGAGCACGTCACCGTGGTGCTCTCCGGTGAGGGCGCCGACGAGTTCTTCGGCGGCTACACCATCTACCGCGAGCCGCTGTCGTTGAGCTCGGTCAACGGGCTGCCCGACGGGGTGCAGAAGGGGCTGCGGGCGGTCTCCAAGGCCATCCCGCAGGGCGTGAAGGGCAAGAGTTTCCTGGAGCGCGGCACCACCCCGATCGAGCAGCGCTACTACGGCAACGCCCGGATGTTCACCGAGGAGGAGAAGCAGCACCTGCTGCGCCGCTACGACCCCTCGGTGCGCTACACCGACGTCACCGCGCCCATCTACGCCGAGTGCACCGAGCTCGACGACGTCACCAAGATGCAGTACGTCGACCTCTACACCTGGCTGCGCGGCGACATCCTGGTCAAGGCCGACCGGATCTCGATGGCGCACTCGCTGGAGGTGCGGGTGCCGTTCCTGGACCGGGCGGTCTTCGACGTGGCGTCCAGGATCCCGGTGGACCTCAAGCTCCCGCCCCGCTCCGACGCCACCAAGTACGCGATGCGTCAGGCGTTGCAGGGCGTGGTGCCGCCGGCCATCGTCAACCGCAAGAAGCTCGGCTTCCCGACCCCCACCCGGGTCTGGCTGCGTGGCGAGATGTACGAGTGGGCCCGGCACGTGCTGTCCACCTCCGGCGCCGGCGACCTGCTCGACCTGTCGTACGCGATGCGGCTGTTGGAGGAGCACAAGCGGGAGGAGGCCGACCACTCCCGCAAGGTGTGGACGGTGCTCATCTTCTGCATCTGGCACGCCATCTTCGTCGCCAAGACCCTCGACCCGGGCATCCAGCGCAACCAGTCCGCCCTGCTCACCAAGCCCGTGGTCGGCTCCATGGTCCGCTGACCCGGCCACGGCAACCCGGGCCCCGCGCCTGGCCGGCGGCCACGCCGTCGATCAAGAGGTTTGCGTCCCCGGACTCGTTCCCGGGGACGCAAACCTCTTGATCACTTCAGGGGCCCGGTGTCGGGCCGGGGTTTCAGCGGCCGGAGCAGGTGACCGTGGGCAGGGTGTTGGTGCCGTTGGTGGTGGCGACGAAGCCGAAGGTCGTGGTGCCCTCCGGGGCTATCGTGCCGTTGTAGGGCGCGTTGGTCACGGTGACCGAGGAACCGGATCCGCTCAGCGTGCCGCTCCAGAGGCTGTTGATGGTCTGTCCGCTGGGCCACGTCCAGTTGGCCGTCCAGCCCGACCAGGTCGACGAGCTGTGGTTCATGATCGTGACCTCACCCTGGAAGCCGCCGTTCCAGGTGCCGACCACCTTGAAGATCGGCATGCAGTCCCCGCCGTGCGGCGGGGGCGTGGTCGGGTTCGGCGGGGGCGTGGTCGGGTTCGGCGGCGGGGTCGTCGGGTTGGGCGGGGGAGTGGTCGGGTTGGGCGGCGGCGTGCCGCCCGGGCCGACGCCGGTGACCTCGCCGTTGCCGCCGTCGAAGGTGACGTCCGAGCAGCCGAAGAAGTTCTCCTGGCTGTCGGAGCGCACCCAGCGCGAGTAGATGAGGTGCCGGCCGCTCTTGTTGGTGGGCAGGTTGCCGCTGAAGTAGTAGTGCCCGTCGTTGGTGCCGCTCGATCCGCGCTGCGGCGGGTTGGTCACCGTCAGGAACGGCTCCTCCAGGTCGCTCCACGCCAGCGGCCGGTTCGGGCTCCAGCTGTCCTTCGTGACGTAGAAGTAGAACGTGCCCGGGTGGTGGGCCCAGTTGCTGTAGCGGAACTCCATCCGGGCTCCGGCCGTCAGGTGGGTCAGCGGCCAGTCGGTGCGGGCCAGGTCGTAGCCGCCGAAGCCCGGGTTGCCGCCGCTGCACAGCTTGCCGTCCGGGATGAAGCCGACTGTCCGGCCGGCGGCGTCGGAGCGCAGCACGCTGAACCAGTTGTAGAGCGAGTTGGCCCCGCTCTGCGCCACGGCGGCGGAGCACGCCGGGTTGTTCGGCTTGATCTCGCCGGTCGACGAGAGGCCGTCCTTCCAGCAGAGGAAGGTGCGGCTGCCGGGGGCCATCGGGGTGCCGTGCGCGGCGGCGGGTTCGGGCACCGCCGTCAGGACGACGGCGCCCGCGAGAAGGGTCGCGGCCGCGGTGAGCAACGCGGCCATACGCGATCGGTGGGACACGGGGGTTCTCCTCACTCGTGGGACGGGGGAGTCCCACGGGCAACGCGCGGGGTGGCAGCACGGCCCGCCCCGCTGCGACGCGGGCAAGACGGTCGCGGCGGACGTGCCCCGGCGCGGATGGCCGGCGTACGTGCGCCGTCGGCGGCCCGACTCGCGGGCCGGTGCCCTCGCGTGGATGTGAACCCGGCGCCGGCGGCGCGGCAGCCCCCGCACCGCCCGGCAAGCGCCATCCCACCACGGGACGGTGACGAGGCGCAATAGCCGTTGCTCGATGTGTCAGTAGCGCTCGGCGAGGTGCTCGCGGCCGGGTGGCGGCTCGTAGGCCGCCGGCCAGAACTCGGTGACCTCGCGGACGAGGCCGGCGTCGTCGAGGTCGAAGAAGCTCGTGGCGGCAAGCTCCTCGCCCCGGTGGGCGCAGCTGATCCAGGTGGCGGCGCGCCGACCCGAGGCGACCGTCCGGATCACCGTGAGGTGCCAGCCGTCGGGGTACTCCTGGTTGAAGCGCAGGAACGACTCCCGGCCGACGATCCGCTCGCGGGTCTGCGGCAGGTGGTAGACCACGTCGTCGGCGAGCAGCGCGGCGACGGCGTCCCAGTCCCGCGCCTCCAGGGCCGTCCAGTAGGCCGATACGGTGGCTTCGGCGCTCGTCATGGCGCGTACTGTGCCAGCCTGGTGCGACAAGATCGGTCGGCGCGCGGCGTGGACGGAGGACACCAATGGGTTACGCGGTGGTGCTCGGCGAGGCACTGGTCGACCTGCTCGACACCGAGCGCGACGGCGAGCCGGTCTACCGGCAGGCCGTCGGCGGTGGGCCGCTGAACGTGGCGGTCGCCGTCGCCCGGCTCGGCGGCGCGGTGCAGTTCGTCGGGTCGCTCGGCGACGACGTCCTGGCCGGGCGGATCCGTGACTTCCTGACGGGCGCGGGCGTCGGCCTGGCCGGGGCGGTCACCGTCGCCGCCCCGACCGCGCTGGCGGTGGCCACCTTCGCCGGCCCGGAGCCCGACTTCCGGTTCTACGGCGAGCCGCCCTCCTACGGCCTGCTCGGCCCCGAAGACCTCGACGCCGACCTGGTGGCGGGCGCCGACGTCCTCTACTGCGGGTCGATCGTGCTGCTCCAGCCGCCGGCGCTGGCCGCCGCGCGCCGGGCCTGGGCGCTGGCGTCCGGGCTGCGGGTCTTCGACCCCAACGTCCGTCCCCGGCTGCTCGACGGGCCGACCGCGCTGGCCGGGCTGCGCGAGGTGGTGGCCGAGTTCGCCGCCGGCGCCCACCTGGTCAAGCTGAGCGCCGCCGACGCGAAGCTGCTCTACCCGGGCGAACCCGAGGAGGGCGTGGCGGCGTACCTGCGGGAACTCGGCGCGGGCACCGTGGTGGTCACCCTCGGCGCCGCCGGCGCGGTGGTCGCCGCCGCCGGCGCCGATCCGGTGCGCGTACCCGCGCCGAAGGTCGCCGCGGTGGACGCCACCGGCGCGGGCGACTCGGTGATGGGCGCCCTCGTCGCGGAGTTGCTGGTCGGCGGCGAGCCCACCGATCCGGCGGGCTGGCACGAGCGGGTGGCGTTCGCGCTGCGGGTCGCCGGCCTGGTCTGCGAGTCACCCGGCGGCGCGACCGCCATGCCCACCCGCGCGCAGGTCCACGCCCGCTTCACCCGCTAGGCCGGCGTCCGGGCCCGCAGGGCCCGGACGGACCAGTCGAGGGCCGGCGCCAGGCTCTCGGCCGCCGGCCAGCCGTTGACCACGGAGAGCAGCCGCAGGTGACGCAAGACGGTCGCCGTCAGGCGGTGCCGTCGAGCTCGGCGTAGCCGCGGCGGGCGGCATGCAGGGCGGCACGGGCGCCGAAGGGCGCCTCGGCGGCGACGCGCTCCGGCGGGGCGCCGCCGGTGTGCCCGGCGCGGATGAGCCAGGCCAGCTCGACGAGCTGGGCGTGCTGCGCGCGTACGAACGCGGCGTCGACCGGCTCGCCGTGCCCCGGCACGACCACGGTGGCCGGGGTGGTCGTCCGCAGCAGCTCGGCCACCGTGTCGGGCCACTGCAACGGGTACGACTCCTCGAAGGCCGGCGGGCCGCTCTGCTCCACCAGGTCCCCGGCGACCAGCACGTCGACGTCGGGCACGTGCACCACCAGGTCACCGGCGGTGTGCCCGCGACCGGGGTGGCGCAGCACCACCCGCCGGCCGCCCACGTCGAGCACGGTCTCGCCGTGCACGGTGTGCGTCGGCGCCAGCAGCTCCGTCCCGGCCACCTCGGCGGCCAGCGCGGGGTGCGCGTCGCGCAGTTCCACGTACGCCTCCCGACGCAGCCGGTCCGGCACGCGCATCGCCTCGGCGGCCAGCTCGTGGGCGTACACCGGGCAGGGCGGGTCGGCGGCGAGGGTCGCGTTGCCGAAGCAGTGGTCGAAGTGGTGGTGGGTGTTCACCAGCGTCCACGGATGGGGGGTGACCGCCCGGGCGGCGGCGGCCAGCTCGGCGGCCTGCCCGGCGGTGGAGAGCGTGTCGACCAGCAGCGCGGCCCCGTCGCCGACGACGAGCGTGACGTTGACGTGCAGCAGCGGCTCGCGCAGCACGTGCACCCCGTCGGCGACCCGCGCGAAGCGGGCGGTCACGACGACCGCGCGGCGCGTTCCACGAAGCGCTGCCGGTCGACCAGCACCCGCTCCACCCGGCCCTCGGCGACCGTCTCGTCGCCGTCGCTGACGCTGACCTCGAAGTACAGCCGCCGCCCCTCGACCGCGGTCAGCCGGGCCTGCGCCACCACCGTGCGCCCCACGGGGGTGGCCGCCCGGTGGTCGAGCTCGACCCGGGTGCCGACGGTGGTCGACCCGCCGGGCATCCGGGCGGCGGTGGCCGCCACCGTGGCGGCCTCGGCGAGGGCGAGCACCCGGGGCGTGCCCAGGACGGGCACGTCTCCGGAGCCGACCGCCTGGGCGGTGTCGGTGTCGGCGACGGTCAACTCCACCCGGGCGGTGAGGCCCGGGGCCAGCGCGGGCTCCGGCTGCTCCTGCATGGCCAAAGCCTAGACGAGGCGGCGGCGGGCGGCGGCACGTGCGCGTCGGTCGCCGCCACCGGCGCACACCCCCGTGGGCGGCGCGGGCACCGGTGCACCGGGCCGCCGGTCCCGCTGCGCCTGCCGGTCCCGCCGCGCCCGCCGTACCGGTCTGCCGCGCCTGCCGGTCCCGCCCGCGCCCGGAAGGACGGCGCGGCCGGGTGGTCGGCGTGGGTCGATGCCGCCCGCGCCGCTAACCTTGACCGCGATGTCTGTCGCGACCGACTCCCAGCCCCCTGCCCGGACCGAGCCACCCGCCGCACCCGACGGCGGGCGTCGTCGCGTGGTCGCGATGACACTCTGGGGGCTCGCCTTCGTCGCCGGCTGGCTCGGCATCGGCCTGCCGACCGACCCGGCGTACGCGTTCCTGTGGATCTGGGCGGGGACGATCGCCTGGAACAGCAGCCGGCCGTGGCGCAGCCACCTGCGCTTCGCGCGGGACTGGGTGCCGGTGGTGCTGCTGCTCGCCGTCTACAACCTGTCCCGGGGCTTCGCCGACAACGGCGCCACCCCGCACGCGTACGAGCTGATCGTCGCCGACCGGGTGATGTTCGGCTGGGCGACGGGCGGGCAGGTGCCGACGACCTGGCTCCAGGAGCACCTCTACCGGCCCGAGGTGCACTGGTGGGACGTCGCCGTCAGCTGGGTCTACTTCTCCCACTTCGTGGTGGCGCTGGCCGCCGCGGCGGTGCTCTGGCTGCGGGACCGGGGGCGGTGGGCGGCCTTCATGCGCCGCTGGGGCTTCCTCTGCGCCACCGGCCTGGTGACCTACTTCCTCTACCCGGCCGCCCCGCCCTGGTGGGCGGCGCAGAACGGGCTGCTGGAGGAGGTCGCCCGGATCTCCACGCGCGGCTGGAAGGCGTTCGGCATGCACGGCGCCGGCAACCTGCTCAACGCCGGGCAGATCGCCTCCAACCCGGTGGCCGCGATGCCGTCGCTGCACACCGCGTTCGCGCTCTTCGTGGTGCTGTTCTTCCTGCGGCAGACCCGCCGACGCTGGTGGCCGCTGCTGCTGGCGTACCCGCTGGCGATGACGTTCACCCTCGTCTACAGCGGCGAGCACTACGTCATCGACGTGCTCGTCGGCTGGGCGTACGTCGGGATGGCCTTCCTGGTGGTCGGCCTGGCGGAGCGGTGGTGGGCGGCCCGCAAGGCCCGGCGGTCCCCGGCGGACCCCGACCCCGACGCTGCTGAGGCCGAGCCGACCGACCCGCCGGCCGCCGCCGAGCCGCCGCCGGTCACGGCCACGCGCTGAACCACCCGCGTGCGGACGGGCGTGGTCAGCCCGCCCGGCGGGCCGCGCGCGAGCGGGCCGTCAGCTCCGCCGCCAGCGCCCACGCCTCGGCCAGGTCCCGGTCCCGGGCGGCCGCGCCGGCGCCGCCGGCGGTGTCGGCGTGCACCGTCGCCAGCCGCAGCCGCCGCTGCGCCGGCCCCTGCACGACCCGCACGCTCTGGATCCGGGCGTACGGCACGAGCGCCAACTGCCGGGTGAGCAGGCCGGAGCGGACGGCGAAGACCCGGTCGTCGAGCCCGGCGCCGAGCACGCCCCGGCTCAGCGGGTTGAGCCAGCGGGCCCGCGTCGGCGGCGGACTCAGCGGCAGCGCGGCCAGCCGCACCCCGGGCAGCACCTCGGTCACGATCGCCTCGCCGGTCGCCAGGTCACCGACGGGGAGCAGCCGGTCCGGCCGGTTGCGCTCGTCGGCCTCGCCGGCGGAGTAGCCGGCCACCTCCAGGCGCAGCCGCAGCCAGCCCTTGACCCGCCACAGCAGCGGCCAGGTCACCCCGACGGCCTGCACCCGGTCCAGCGGCACGGTCTGCGCGCGGGTCTCCAGCAGGCCGTTGCGGATCCGCAGCGTGCCCCCGTCCCGGGCGAGCCGGAAGTTCCAGTCGTCGAGCACCCGCCGCACCGGTTGCAGCAGCACGCCGGCCATGGCGGTGAGGGTGCTCGCCACCGCGACGAACGACCAGGAGTCCTCGGAGAGGAACTGCGCCACCACGAACGCGACGCCGAACGGGATCATGAACGCCTGCGGGGTCAGCAGCTGGCTGACCAGCAGGTCGTTGTTGGCCACCGCGTGCAGGGGCCGGCCGGGCGGCGGTGCCGGGGCCCTCGCAGTTCCTGCGGCCACTTCCGCCGGCGGTGCGCCCGGCTCGGCCGTGATCCGTCCGGCGAGGGCGAGCAGCCGCTGGCGCAGCGCGGTCGCCTCGGCGACGCTGAGGTAGGCCAGCGGCGCCTCCGTCTTGCCCCCGCCCACCACCTCCAGCCGCAGCTCGGCCAGGCCGGTGAGCTGGGCGAGCAGCGGGCGGACCACCTCGACGGCCTGGAGCCGCTCCAGCGGGATCGCCCGGGTGCGCCGCCAGAGGAGGCCCTCGTGCACCCGTAGCTCGCGGCCCACCACGTGGTAGCCGGTGTGGTACCAGCTCACCACGGCCAGCACGGTGGCGCCCAGGGCCAGCACCACCGCCATCAGCGCGAACCAGCCGAAGCCGACCCGCGACAGCGTCGACCACGACAGGCCGGCGATCACCACGACCAGGGACTTGGCGCCGTGCAGGGCGGGACTGAGCGGGTGCAGCCGCTGCCGCGGCTCGCCGCCCTCGGGCGCCCCGGCGGGCCAGACCGGCCCCGGCGGGATGCCCGGCTCCGCCGGGGACGGTCCGGCGTGGTCCGTGCCCCGGGCGGCCGGGTCGCTCACAGGCCCTCCGCCCGGTCCTCGCCCAGCGCGGTGAGCCGGTCGCGCAGCCGGGACGCCTCCGCCGGGCGCAGCCCGGGCACCCGGGCGTCGCTCGCCGCGGCGGCCGTGTGCAACTGCACGGTGGCGAGCTCGAACGCGCGCTCCAGGGGCCCCGCACTGACGTCGACGAACTGCATCCGCGAGTACGGCACGATGGAGAGCCGCCGCACCAGCAGCCCGTGCCGGACCAGCAGGTCGTCCTCCCGCTCCGCGTAGCCCCAGGCCCGTACGGCGCGGACGATCGTCACGCCCCGCAGGACGCCGAACAACAGCACCACGCCGAGTGCCGCGCCGAGGAAGCCGCTGCCGCTGAACGCCCAGCCGACGCCCAGCCCGAGGGCGAGGACGACCAGCACCAGCGCCAGGCGGATCAGCTCCACCCAGATCAGGTCGGACGAGATCGGCTGCCAGCGGACGGTGTCCGGCCACGGCTCCAGGGGGCCCGCCGGCGGAAGGGGTGGCGCCGGCGGCGGGCCGGCGGACCCGTCACTGTTCACCGGGGACATCCGTTGTGCGCGCTCACCCTTCGAGCGTAGGCGATCCGGGCGCCGGTACGACCTCCCGGAGGAAGCCGCGGGCGTCGAGGAAGTCGCCGAGGGTGGCGCGGTGCTCGGTGCACGCGAGCCAGGTCTTGCGCCGGTCGGTGTCGTGCAGCCGGGGGTTGTTCCACCTCAGCGCCCAGTGGGCGGGGGCACGACAGCCGCGGGACGAGCAGACCAGCGGCTCGTCGGCGGGAAGGGGGCTGCTCATCCCGGCCAGTCTAGGGCCGGTGGCGGCATCGGAAGTTTGAGCGCCGGGCGGCCACGGGGGGAGCCGCCCGGCGACGGGTGAATGGTACACGCGCCGGGCCCGTCCCTGTCCACCCGTGAGCGGCGATTCCGTACCGTGCGACGGCGTGGCGGGCCCGAGACCCGGCATCGGGGACGGGACGGCGAGAATCGGCTTCTCCCCACCTCGGCACTCAGCCGGGCATGCGAGTCTTGATACGCACCACGCCGCGCGACAACCGATCATGCTGTGGAGGACCGGTGGCCCAGCCGACCACGCCCGACGCCCCGACGCCGAACGGGACGGGCCCGGAGACACCCGAGCCGGTGACCACGCCGGCCGAGGACGCGACCCTGCTCGAGCGGGCGCTGTTCGAGATCAAACGGGTGATCGTCGGGCAGGACCGGATGGTGGAGCGGATGTTCGTCGCGCTGCTCGCGCGGGGCCACTGCCTGCTGGAGGGCGTGCCGGGGGTGGCGAAGACCCTCGCGGTCGAGACCCTCGCGAGGGTGGTCGGCGGCTCCTTCGCGAGGGTGCAGTTCACCCCCGACCTGGTGCCCGCCGACATCATGGGCACCCGCATCTACCGGCAGTCGAGCGAGAAGTTCGACGTCGAGCTGGGTCCGGTGTTCGTCAACTTCCTGCTCGCCGACGAGATCAACCGGGCGCCGGCCAAGGTCCAGTCGGCCTTGCTGGAGGTGATGAGCGAGCGGCAGGTCTCCATCGGCGGCGAGAGCCACCGGGTGCCCGACCCGTTCCTGGTGATGGCGACGCAGAACCCGATCGAGCAGGAGGGGGTCTACCCGCTGCCCGAGGCCCAGCGGGACCGCTTCCTCATGAAGATCGTCGTCGGCTACCCGACCGACGCCGAGGAGCGGGAGATCGTCTACCGGATGGGGGTCGCCCCGCCGCAGCCGGCGCCGGTCTTCACCACCCCCGACCTGATCGCCCTGCAACGCAAGGCGGACCAGGTCTTCGTGCACAACGCCCTGGTCGACTACGCGGTCCGGCTGGTGCTGGCCACCCGCGCCCCGGCGGAGCACGGGATGCCGGACGTCGCCCAGCTCATCCAGTACGGCGCCAGCCCGCGCGCCTCGCTCGGCCTGGTCCGGGCCACCCGCGCGCTGGCGCTGCTGCGCGGCCGGGACTACGCCCTGCCGCAGGACGTGCAGGACATCGCGCCGGACATCCTGCGCCACCGGCTCGTGCTCAGCTACGACGCGCTCGCCGACGACGTGCCCGCCGACCACGTGGTGCACCGGGTGATGTCCACCATCCCGCTGCCCTCGGTCGCGCCCCGGCAGCAGGCCACCCCCGCCCCCATGCCGACCTCCGCGCCGCCCGGCGCCGGGTGGCCCGGGCAGCGTCCGTGACCTCACCCGCCCGTCGGCCTGCCGACGTCCCCTCCGACCGCACCGAGGCCGTCCTGTCGCGGCTGCAACTGATGGTCACCCGCAAGCTCGACGGCCTGCTCCAGGGCGACTACGCCGGCCTGCTGCCCGGGCCGGGCAGCGAGGCGGGGGAGTCCCGGGAGTACCGCCCCGGCGACGACGTACGCCGGATGGACTGGCCGGTCACCGCCCGCACGACGATGCCGCACGTCCGGCGTACGGTGGCCGACCGGGAGCTGGAGACGTGGCTGGCGGTGGACCTCTCGGCGAGCCTGGACTTCGGCACCGGCCGGTGGCTCAAGCGCGACGTCGTGGTGGCCGCCGCGGCGGCGCTGGCCCACCTGACCGTCCGGGGCGGCAACCGGATCGGCGCGGTGATCGGCAGCGGCGGCGGGACGAGTGCGCCGGCCCGCCGGTGGCGCGCCGCGCCGCCGGTCGCCGGCCCGGACGTCTACACCCGGCTGCCCGCGCGCTCCGGCCGCAAGGAGGCCCACGCGCTGCTGCGGGCGATCGCCGGCACCGAGATCCGCCCCGGGCGCAGCGACCTGGGCACGCTCGTCGACATGCTCAACCGGCCGCCCCGGCGGCGGGGCGTGGCGGTGGTCATCTCCGACTTCCTCGCCCCGCCGCAGCGGTGGTCCCGGCCGCTGCGTAAGCTGCGCGTCCGGCACGACGTGGTGGCGATCGAGGTGGTCGATCCCCGGGAGCTGGAGCTGCCCGACGTCGGGGTGCTGCCGGTGGTCGACCCGGAGACCGGCGAGCTGCACGAGGTGCAGACCGCCGACCCGCGGCTGCGCCACCGCTACGCCGAGGCGGCGGCCGCCCAGCGGGCGGAGATCTCCGCGGCGCTGCGCGGCGCCGGCGCGGCCCACCTGCGACTGCGTACGGACCGAGACTGGCTGCTCGACATGGTGCGTTTCGTCGCCGCGCAGCGGCACGCGCGCACCAGGGGGACGACACGATGATCCGCTTTCTGCAACCGTGGTGGCTGCTGGCCGTGCTGCCGGTGCTCGCCCTCGCCGCGCTCTACGTCTGGCGGCAGCTGCACCGCCGGGCGTACGCGATGCGGTTCACCAACGTGGACCTGCTGCGCACCCTGGCGCCGAAGGGGCTGGGCTGGCGGCGGCACGTGCCGGCGACGGCGTTCCTGCTCTGCCTGCTGGTGCTGGCGACCGCGCTGGCCCGGCCGTCGGTCGACACCCGGGAGCCGCTGGAGCGGGCCACCGTGATGCTCGCCATCGACGTGTCGCTGTCCATGCAGGCCGACGACGTGGCGCCGAACCGGCTGGAGGCGGCGCAGGAGGCGGCCAAGCAGTTCGTCGGCGAGTTGCCGGAGAGCTACAACCTGGGGCTGGTCTCGTTCGCCAAGTCGGCGAACGTGCTGGTGCCACCGGGCAAGGACCGGGACGCGGTGACCAGCGCGATCGACGGGCTGGTGCTGGCCGAGGCGACGGCGACGGGCGAGGCGGTCTTCACCTGCCTGGAGGCGATCCGGTCGGTGCCGGCCGACGGCGCGGCGGGGATCCCGCCGGCCCGCATCGTGCTGCTCTCCGACGGCTACCGCACCTCGGGCCGGTCGGTGGAGGAGGCGGCCGCCGCCGCGCAGGCGGCGAACGTGCCGGTCTCCACCATCGCCTTCGGCACCGACTCCGGGCAGGTGGACATCGGCGGCCAGCTGCAACGGGTGCCGGTGGACCGGCTGGCCCTGGCCGACCTGGCCGAGGCCACCGAGGGCTACTTCTACGAGGCGGCGTCGGTGAGCGAGCTGAAGCAGGTCTACCAGGACATGGGCAGCTCGATCGGGTTCCGCACGGAACCCCGCGAGGTCACCCAGTGGTACGCGGGGGTGGCCCTGCTGCTGGCACTCTGCGCGGGGGCCCTCAACCTGCTGTGGTCCTCGCGGATGCTCTGACGCGCGGGTGCGGGGTGGCCGGCGGCCGGGTGCGCGCCCCGGCGGTCGGTGCGCGGCGCCGCCGGTGGTCAGTGTGCGGCGCCGCCGGCGAGGACGAAGACGACGGCCACCCAGACGGCGGCGAGGGTGAAGCCCAGCGGGGCGACGTAGCGGCTCATGGACGGCTCCGGGCGGCGACTGGACGGTCCGCGCGTGCGGGGGCGGACCGCAGAGGGGTGGGTCGGGACGCGCACACGAAGTCGTGACCGGGCGGCTCCCGGCGCGGCGCGGCCGACCGGCGCGGGGCCGGTGACCGGGCGGGGCGGGGAGCGGGAGCTGGGTCAGCTCACCTGCTGAGTCGTGGCTCAGCAGGGCTGACGTTCGGCCCGGCCACGACTGGGAGGATCGCTATCTCGCACAGCGATCACCTCCTGCGGTCGGCGGGGCCTGGAAGCGGACCGCGCGGCCCGCAAACGCGGATCATCGTACACCCGCCGGTCGCCGTCGCCGCACTCGGCCGAGCGGCCGGACGGACCTCGGCCGAGGGGCCCGCGCGTCGCCGGCGGGGGCGGGGCAGGGGCCGACTCCGGGCGACGCCGCGCCGGTCCGGACGTGCACGGCGTTAGCGCTTACCTGCCGGTAACGCCTAGGCTCCGACCGACCGGGAGATCACTGAACTACAGGGGGAACCGTGGCCCGTACCGTCCTGGTGACCGGCGGCAACCGGGGGATCGGCCTGGCCATCGCGCAGGCCTTCGCGAAGCAGGGCGACCGGGTGGCGGTGACCCACCGCAGCGGCGAGCCACCCGAGGGGCTGTTCGGGGTCCGCTGCGACGTGACCGACTCCGCGTCGGTCGACGCGGCGTTCGCCGCGATCGAGGCCGAGCTGGGACCGGTGGAGGTGCTCGTCGCCAACGCCGGGATCACCGACGACACGCTGCTGCTGCGGATGTCGGAGGAGCAGTTCACCCGCGTGCTGGACACCAACCTGACGGGCGCGTTCCGGTGCGCCAAGCGCGCCTCGGGCAAGATGCTGCGCGCGAAGTGGGGCCGGATGATCTTCATCTCCTCGGTGGTCGGCCTCTACGGCGGCCCCGGTCAGGTCAACTACGCGGCGAGCAAGGCCGGCCTGGTGGGCGTGGCCCGCTCGATCACCCGCGAGCTGGGCAGCCGCAACATCACGGCCAACGTGGTCGCGCCCGGCTACGTGGAGACCGACATGACCGCCGGCCTGCCCGAGGACCGCAGGACCGAGTACCGCAAGGCCATCCCCGCCAACCGGTTCGCCCAACCGGACGAGATCGCGGGCGTGGTCACCTGGCTGGCCGGCGACGCCGCCGGCTACGTCTCCGGCGCCGTCATCCCGGTCGACGGCGGCCTCGGCATGGGCCACTGACAAGCGGTCACTGAGAACTACGGAGGAATCCCTGCATGTCCGGACTGCTCGCCGGTAAGCGGCTGCTGGTCACCGGCGTCATCACCGACGCCTCGATCGCCTTCTCGGTGGCGAAGCTCGCCCAGGAGAACGGGGCGCAGGTCGTGCTCACCGGCTACGGCCGGCTCTCCCTGGTGGAGCGGATCGCCAGGCGGCTGCCCGAGCCCGCCCCGGTGATCGAGCTGGACGTGACCGACGCCGACCACCTCGCCGGGCTCGGCGACCGCGTGCGCGAGCACGTCGACGGCCTGGACGGGGTGGTGCACTCGATCGGCTTCGCCCCGCAGAGCTGCCTCGGCGGCGGCTTCCTCGACGCCCCCTGGGAGGACGTGGCGACCGCACTGCACGTCTCCACGTACTCCTACAAGTCGCTGGCCATGGCGGCGCTGCCGCTGATGTCCGCCGGCGGCGCGGTCGTCGGCCTGACCTTCGACGCCACGAAGGCGTGGCCCGTCTACGACTGGATGGGCGTGGCCAAGGCCGGGCTGGAGTCCGCCTCCCGCTACCTGGCGCTGCACCTGGGCAAGCAGGGCATCCGCAGCAACCTGGTCGCCGCCGGACCACTGCGCACCATCGCCGCCAAGTCGATCCCCGGCTTCGAGCAGTTCGAGGAGGCGTGGGCCGAGCGCGCGCCGCTGGGTTGGAGCCTCACCGACCAGGAGCCGGCGGCGCGGGCCTGCCTGGCGCTGCTGTCCGACTGGTTCCCGGCCACCACCGGCGAGATCGTGCACGTCGACGGCGGCTACCACGCCATCGGCGCCTGACGTGTAAGGAAGGGCCCCTGCAATCGCATTCTGCATAGCAGAGGGCCCTTCCTCACACCCCGGGCAAGGGGGCGCGCCCGGCGGGGACGGGCACCGGGAAGAATGGGAGCCATGGCGTACGACGCGGTGGTCCTGGTGTCCTTCGGCGGACCGGAACGGCCCGAGGACGTGATGCCGTTCCTGCAGAACGTGACCCGGGGGCGGGGCGTGCCGCCGGAGCGGCTGGCGGAGGTCGCCGAGCACTACCAGCACTTCGGTGGCGTCTCGCCGATCAACGAGCAGTGCCGGGAGCTGCTCGCGGCAATCCGGGAGGACTTCGCCGCCAACGGCGTCGACCTGCCGGTCTACTGGGGCAACCGGAACTGGGATCCGATGCTCGCCGACACCGTGGCGCAGATGCGCGACGACGGCGTCACCCACGCCCTGGCGTTCGTGACCAGCGCCTTCGGCGGCTACTCCTCCTGCCGGCAGTACCAGGAGGACATCGCCGCCGCCCGCGCGGCGGTCGGCCCCGATGCCCCGCTGATCGACAAGCTCCGCCAGTTCTGGGACCATCCCGGCTTCGTCGAGCCGCACGCCGACGCGGTGCGGGCGGCGCTCCGCCGCCTCGACCCGGCGAAGCGGGACGGCACCCGGCTGGTGTTCACCGCGCACTCGGTCCCGAACTCGATGGCCGCGAACGCCGGCCCGCACGGCGGCCGGTACGAGGCGCAGCTCGCCGAGGTCGCCCGGCTGGTCCACGCCGCGGCCGCCCCGGACCTGCCCTGGGACCTGGTCTGGCAGAGCCGCTCCGGCCCGCCGCAGGTGCCGTGGCTGGAGCCGGACGTCAACGACCACCTGCGTACGCTGGCCGACGCCGGCACCACCGGCGTGGTGGTCAGCCCGATCGGGTTCGTCTCCGACCACCTGGAGGTGGTGTGGGACCTGGACACCGAGGCGCGGGAGACGGCCAGGCAGCTCGGGCTGGACTTCGTCCGGGCCGCCACCCCCGGCACCGACCCCCGGTTCGTGGCGATGGTCCGCGAGCTGGTCCGCGAGCGTACCGACCCGGACGGGACCGGCCTGCGTCGCCGACTCGGCGAGCTGCCCATGTGGGACACCTGCCCCACGGTCTGCTGCGTCCCGGCGCGCCGCCCCACCGCCGCCGCCCCGGCCTCCGGGCGCCCGACGCCCTGATCCCCATGACCGACGGACCCGCGTCGCCGCCACGGCGTACCGCCAGCCACACCCCGGCGTCCCCGCGGGCCCGCAGCGCGGAGACTCTGGCCGTGCGGTGACCGCGACGCCCACCGCACCCCGGACCGCCGGGCCTCGTCCCACGAGGTCCCGCCTCGTCGCCCGGGCACTGTCCGAGGTGCTCTCGCCGCCCCTCCTGCTGGCCGTCACCGGCGTCGTGGTCGCCGTGGAGACCGCGACGACCCCGCCGCGCGGACTGCTGGCCGGCGCCACGGCCCTGCTGTTCGGCGGCGTACTGCCGATGGTGTGGATCCTCACGGCCGTACGCCGCGGCGGCCTCACCGACCACCACATCACCCAGGTCCGGCGGCAGCGTCACCTGCCCCTCGCCGTGTCCCTCGCGTGCGTCGTCGCCGGCGCCGCTCTCCTGGCGGCGATGGGCGCCCGGCCCGTCGCCGCATTGTTCCTGCTGACCGCGGCCACCCTGGTGCCCGCGATGGTGCTGACCGTGTGGTGGCAGGTGTCCATCCACTCCGCGGTCGCCGCGGCGACCGCGCTGTTCCTGATCGCACTGTGGGGGCCGTGGGCGGCGGTCGGCCTCGCCGTGGTGGCCGCGCTCGGCTGGTCCCGGCTGGAGTTGCGTGCGCACACCCTGCCGCAGGTGGTCGTCGGGGTGGCCCTCGGCGTGGCCGTCGGCGCGGGGGCGTGGCCGCTGCTCGCCTGACCGGTCCCGGCGCGCGTCGGCCGGGCCGGGACCGCTGCGACCTGGGGGCGGTGTGACCGCGCTCGCGATCAGGGGCGCAGCGGGGCGTTGCAGGCGGCCACCAGCGCCTGCCGGCAGGCGGTGGTCAGCGGGCGCAGCGCGGCGTCGCGCTGCTGGGCCTCGTAGTTGTTGATCGCGCCGCCCGGCGCCGCGTGCCCGGCCAGCGCGAGCACCCGGTCGAGCACGGCGGCCCGGGCGAAGAGCCGCCGGGCCCGCGGGTCGAATCCGGGCGGCAGGTCGGTGGCGCCGTCCGGCCGGCGCAGCGCCTCCAGCGCCCCGGCCAGCTCGGGTCGCCACTGCGCGACGTCCAGCCGGGTCAGTGCGGCGGTCGTGTCGGCCAGGGCCACCGCCAGCTCCGCCTCGGCCTCGGCCGCGCCGGGCAACGCGAGGGAGGCGGCCGGGGCGTCGGCCGGCAGCGGGTAGACCCGCCAGAGGACCGTCTCGAAGGTGTCGCCGGAGCCGGACGTGTGCGTGCGCACGTGCGGGATGAGCCCGAGGCCCCCGGCGACGACCGCCTCGCCGGCGACCAGCGCCGCGCCGGCGAAGTCGCCCGGCCCGGGCAGCCCGCGCGGGTCGCCGGGCGCGGGCAGCACGAGCCGGATCTCGTCGGGCGAGAGCTTCGCGAGGGTGGGTAGCGCCTGGGGCAGGGGAACGTCGGTCCAGGTGCCGGGCGCGTCGGCGACCAGGTGCTCCTCGTCGCCGGCGATGGCGTCGGCGACCTCGTCGAAGGGCACCAGCCCGGCGCGCCACGCGCGCACCCAGGCCACGAACCGGCTGGACCGGCGCGGTGTGAGAGTGGCCGCGCCCGCTGCGGGGGTGGACATGCCGAAAGGGTACGTGGTCACCGCCGCCCCTGTCTCGACTGCCGCTCCGACTGTCCCCACCCCCGCTGATCATGCGTCCCCCCACCCCGTCGATCATGGAGTTGTGGTGGGCGGATCGTCGACCTCTGCCCCTTTCGCGGGGCACCACAACTGCATGATCGCCGCAGCGAGGGCGGGGGCGGGGTGGGGGCGCGGCGTGTCGGGTGCGGGGGTCGGGGTGGGGGGTTAGCTTGATCGGCATGGGGCGGTACGCGGACGATGTGCTGGCGGGGGACTGGCGGCGGCGGAAGGTCACGCCCGAGGTGGACGCCGAACCGGACCTCGTGGTCGAGGACGCCGACTCCGGCTTCTGCGGGGCGGTGGTCGGCTTCGAGGCCGGCGCGGTGGTGCTGGAGGACCGGCACGGCCGGCGGCGCAACTTTCCGCTGCTGCCGGCGGCGTTCCTGCTCGACGGGCGCCCGGTGACGCTGCGCCGGCCGACCCGCGCCCCGGTGCCGGCCGCCCGTCGCCGCACCGCCTCCGGCTCGATCGCCGTCGACGGCGTACGCGCCCAGGTCGCCAGGGCCAGCCGGATCTGGGTGGAGGGCATCCACGACGCCGCCCTGGTCGAGCGGATCTGGGGCGACGACCTGCGCATCGAGGGCGTGGTGGTGGAGCCGCTGGACGGCATCGACGCGCTCGACGCCGAGGTGCGCGACTTCGCCCCGGGCCCCGGCCGGCGCCTCGGCGTGCTCGTCGACCACCTGGTCGCCGGCTCCAAGGAGAGCCGGATCGTCGCGAAGGTGACCTCCCCGCACGTGCTGGTCACCGGGCACCCGTACGTCGACGTGTGGCAGGCGGTCAAGCCGGCGGCGCTGGGCATCCGGGCGTGGCCGGTGGTGCCGCCGGGACGCCCGTGGAAGGAGGGCGTCTGCGCCGCGCTCGGGGTGGCCGAGCCGGCGGACATGTGGCGGCACATCCTGTCCCGGGTCGACAGCTTCGCCGACGTGGAGACCCCGCTGATCAACGCGATGGAACGCCTGATCGACTTCGTCACCGAACCGGCCTGAGCGCCGTTCCCCCAGCCGCAGCCGCAGCCGCAGCCGCAGCCGCAGCCGGAGCGCCGAGAGCCGGAGCCCGGCCCGCCCCGCGTCAGGGTCGTCGCCTGCCGCGGAGCGGAACGTGGGCGGTCAGGGCTCCTGGTCGGGGGTGCGGGTGAAGACGAAGGTGGCGATGTCGAGCGCCACCGCCCGCCCCGACCCGTCACGCAGCACCGACAGGATCTCGCCGTTCTCCGGGCCGGAGCGACCCCGCCAGCGGTCCGGCCCCTCCGGGACGAACACGCTGACCCGCTCGCCGCGCACGTAGACGACCAGCTCACCCGCGTTCGCGTCCCAGGTCACGTCGAGCGACGCCCCCATCCACCACCAACGACCGGTCACCTCGTCGACCTCGGCGGGCGGGGGAGCGGCGGCGGGCCGCCAGGGCTGCGGGAACGCCGGCTCGGCGTCCAGGACGGTGGTGAGGATCCGCAGCGCGAGCCCGCCGATCCCGCCGGTGCGGAAGCCGTACGAGTTGGCGAAGCCGACCACACCGGTGCGCGACGGGCGGTGCACCGCCAGGGCGGCCACGTAGCCGGGCATCGAGCCGCCGTGCCCGACGTACACCCGCTCGCCCTGCCGGTAGAGCTCCAGCCCGAGGCCGTGCCCGCCGGTCCACGAGTCGATGTCGCTGATCGACACGGGGACGCACATCTCGGTCAGCGTCTCCGCCGCCAGCACCTGCGGCGCGGGGGTGGCCAGGAAGGCCGCCCACCGGGCCAGGTCCTCGGCCGTGGACCAGAGCTGCCCGGCCGGGGCCATCGCCCCGGTGTCGGTACGCGGCTCCTCCCGCAACGTGTCGTGCCAGGGGTGCACCACGTAGCCGCGGGCGAACGGTTCGGTGGCCGCGTACGTGGTGCGGCGCATGCCGAGCGGCTCCAGCACGCGCTGGCGCAGCAGGTCGGCCCAGCCGGTGCCGGTGATCCGCTCCAGCACGCCGCCGAGCAGCCCGTACGCCAGGTTGGAGTAGTGGTAGGCCCGGTGCGGGGGATAGGCGATCTTCTCGGCGCTCACCCCGGCCAGCAGGGTCGACAGGTCCCCGACCTCGGCGCGCTCCCACCACTGCCCGTCCGGCTCGCGGCGCAGGCCGCTGGCGTGGCCGAGCAGCTGCCGCAGGGTGAGCGTGCCCACGCCGGTGCCGGGCAGGTGCTTCTCCAGCGGGTCGTCCAGGGCCAGCCGGCCGGCGTCGCGCTCCTGCATGACCAGGGTGGCGGTCATGGTCTTGCTGATCGACCCGAGGCGGTACTGGAGGTCGGCGGCGGGGCGCGGGTGCTCGCCGGCGGTGGCGAGGTGGGTCAGCGCGCCGTCCCGCACCACGCCGATCAGCAGCGACGGCGTACGGCCGGCGGACTGTGCCCCGGCGACGAGGGCATCGACCTGGCGGGTGGTCTCGGGCAGCAGGGACAAGGGCTCTCCTCGGGGGATTCCGGTGCCGTCGGGGTGGGCCGCCGGCGTGCCGCCGAGCTTACTGATCTTCGCGGGTGGGCTCCACGTGCTTGGACGTGTCACGATCGGGGGGTGGACGCCGTGTTCTGGATCGTGCTGGGTGTCGTTCTGGCGGTCGCTGAGATCTTCACGACGACACTGTTTCTGATCATGTTCGCGGTCGGGGCCCTGGCCGCCGCGGGAGCGGCGGCGCTCGGCGCCCCGGTCGAGGTGCAGGCGATCGTCTTCGCCGCCGTGTCGGCGCTGACGGTGCTGGGTGTGCGGCCGACGCTGCGCAGGCACCGCCGCTCGGCGCTGGAGAGCGGCGAGCAGCCGTTCGGCGTGGAGGCGATCGAGGGCAGCACGGCGCTCGTGCTGGAGCAGGTCGACGCCGGGCAGGGCATGGTGAAGATCGACGGCGAGCTGTGGCAGGCCCGCTCCTACGACGCGAGCCAGCACTTCGCCCCGGGGGACCGGGTGCAGGTGATCCAGGTGCGGGGTGCGACCGCCCTGGTGTGGCGGGACGACGTTTCTCCTTCCGGGGAGCTACCCGAAGCGAAAAGGTGAGTACATGGAACTTGTGATCCCGGTCCTACTGATGGCCATCGCCCTGATCGGGGTGATCACCCTGGCCAAGGCGGTACGGATCGTGCCGCAGCAGCGCCAGGACGTGGTGGAGCGGCTCGGCAAGTACAAGCGCACCCTCAACCCGGGGCTGAACATCCTGGTTCCGTTCGTCGACGCGGTGCGTACCAAGGTCGACCTGCGGGAGCAGGTGGTGAGTTTCCCGCCCCAGCCGGTGATCACCTCCGACAACCTGGTCGTCTCGATCGACACGGTGCTCTACTTCAAGGTCGTCGACTCGGTCCGCGCCACGTACGAGATCTCGAACTTCCTCCAGGCCATCGAACAGCTCACCGTCACCACGCTGCGCAACGTGATCGGCTCGCTCGATCTGGAGCGGGCACTGACCAGCCGCGACCAGATCAACCGGCACCTGTCCGGCGTGCTGGACGAGACCACCGGGCGGTGGGGCATCAAGGTCACCCGGGTGGAGCTCAAGGCGATCGAGCCGCCGGCGAGCATCCGCGACTCGATGGAGAAGCAGATGCGCGCCGAGCGGGACCGCCGGGCGGCGATCCTGAACGCCGAGGGGCACAAGCAGTCGCAGATCCTCACGGCCGAGGGTGAGAAGCAGTCCGCGGTGCTGCGCGCCGACGGTGACCGGCAGGCCCGGATCCTCCAGGCCGAGGGTCAGGCGAAGGCGATTAAGACGGTGTTCGACGCGATCCACCAGGCGAACCCGAGCCAGAAGGTGCTCGCCTACCAGTACCTCCAGGCCCTGCCGCAGATCGCCAACGGCACCGCGAACAAGGTCTGGATCGTGCCGGCCGAGCTGACCAAGGCGCTGGAGGGCATGGGCGGCGCGCTCGGCGGGCTGAGCCGGATGGTCGGCGACGAGCCGGCGCCGGAGGCGGCCGGCAGCGCGGGCGAGGTGGAGCGCGAGGCGGCCGAGGCCGCGCAGGCCGCGGCCGCCGCCGCCCAGCAGATCCACGACGAGGTACGCGTCGCCGAGGCGCAGGCCTCCGGCGGCAAGCCGCAGGGGCTGCCGGCACCGGAGCCGGTCTCCCCGGCGAGCCTGCTCAACGACCCGGCCGACCAGCGCGAGCGGGCCTGACCGGGGCCGGGCGCGATCGCCCGGAAATGCGAGAACCACTCATGGGGCGCTCCGTCGCCTGCCACCATCGGTCCTAGGACGGGCGGTGAGCAGGCATCGGGGCGCCCCGGCGCGTCCCGCACCGCTCGTCGGACGAGCGAGGTGACGCATGAAGGATCCGGCGAAGCGGGTACGCTCCTCGGCCCCGGTGCCCGGTGCGCACGATCCCACCGGGCCGCTCGGCAGCCGGCGTACCGGCGGGGGGTTCGGGGTGCTGCCCTTCGTCGAGCCGACACCGGTCGGGCCGGCCACGAACGCCACCTGGGCCTGGTCGCTGCGCCGGCTCGCCCGGGGCGCGGTGTGGCTGCTCCCCGCGTACGCCATCCTCTATGCCGTCGTGGCGATGGGCAGCGACGGCGGGGTGGGCAACGACCCGTACCCGGCCGACGGTCGGCCGCTCTACCTGGTGGGCTGGGTGGCGGCGGTGTGGCTCGGGCTGCTCGCCCTGCTGGCGCTGACCGGGATGCTGGCGGCGACCCGCAGCCGCCGGGCGGCCGTCGCCGGCCTGCTCGTCTCCATCGCCGGCACGGTGCTCATGCTCCCCTTCGCGGGGCTCGCGGAGCAGACCCCCGTCTTCGGCACCACCGCGCGGATGCTCGTGCTCGTCGGCGCCACCTGCTACAGCCTGGGCTGGCTGCTGACCGGCTGGTCGGTGGCCCGGTCCGGCACGTTCAGCATCGGTGACGGCGTGATGCTGATGATCGCCGCACCGCTGCTGGGCGTCGGCGGCGCGCTGATCGGCTCGTTGCAGACCTTCGGCGCGATCTTCGTGCTGATCGCCGGCATCGGCGTCGGCTACCGCTCCGGCCGCCTGGTGCCCCGGGACATCGCCCGCGACGCCGCCAGCGCGAGCCTCGCCACCGCCGCCGCCCCGGCCACCCCCGGCCCGAACGGCCCCCTGCCCACCTGACCCGTCGCACCGGCCCCGGCGGCCACGGGGAGCCGTGCGGGCGCGGCCGGACCGTCATGGCCGGACCGGGCGGTCATCGCCGGGGCGGGTGGTGGCCACGGGGTTCGCGGTGGCCGAGGGGGCGGTGGGATGGGAAATCGCTGGTCACGGGCGGTGAAATTGCTGACAACCGGGCCGCGGGGGTGGTCGGTCGGCCCGTTACGTGGCAATCCTGGGGACCATGGCCCCACCCCGCCCGCCGCTGTCGCGGCTGTTCACCGTGCTGCTCGCCGGCGTGCTCGCCGGCCTCGTCCTGGCGGTCGCCGCGCTGCCGGGAAACCTGCTGCTCGGGTTCGCCGCCAAGGCCGCGGTCGGGTCGTACGCGGGGCTTCCCGAGGCCCTACGCACCCCGGCCACGCCGCAACGGTCCTACCTCTACGCCAACGACGGCAGGACGCTGATCACCACGTTCTACGACGTCAACCGCACCGACGTGCCGCTCGACGAGATCGCGCCGGTGATGCGGCAGGCGATCGTGGCGGCCGAGGACCGGCGTTTCTACGATCACGGCGGCGCCGACCTGCGCGGGCTGCTGCGGGCCGTGGTGTCGAACGTCTCCGGCGGCGGCCAGCAGGGCGGCTCCACGCTGACCATGCAGTACGTCCGCAACGTGCTCAAGACCGACCCCGGGCGCACCGCCGAGGAGCGCGCCGCGGCCACCGAGCAGACCGTCGGGCGCAAGATCCAGGAGATCCGGTACGCCTCGGCGCTGGAGCAGCGCCTGAGCAAGGACGAGATCCTCAACGGCTACCTGAACATCGCGTACTTCGGCTCCGGGGCGTACGGCATCGCGGCGGCCAGCCAGCGCTACTTCGCCAAGTCCCCGGCGGAGCTGACCCTCGGCGAGGCGGCCCTGCTCGCCGGGCTGGTGCAGTCGCCGGAGGCGTACAGCCCGATCGACGGCGACGCGGACGCCGCGCTGGAGCGGCGCGGCTACGTACTGGACTCGATGGTCGCCACCGGCGCGATCAGCGCCGAGGAGGCCGCGCGGGTCAGGACCGAGAAGCTGACGCTGCGCCCCACGGCCCAGCCCAACGGCTGCACCGCCGTGGCCGAGGGCCACGACGACTGGGGCTTCTTCTGCGACTACCTGCGGCAGTGGTGGCTCGCGCAGCCGGAGTTCGGCGCGACCGTCGAGGAGCGCGAGCAGGCCCTGCGCCGCGGCGGCTACACCGTGGTGACCTCGCTGGACCCGAAGATCCAGGCCACCGCGCAGAAGCAGGCCACCAGCGTCTACTCCTACGACAACAAGCGCGCGCTGCCGATCGCCGCCGTCGAACCGGGCACCGGCCGGGTGCTGGCGATGGCGGTCAACCGGCACTACAGCCTCGACGCGAACCCGGACGGGCAGGCCAACCGCCCCAACACCGTCAACCCGCTGATCTCCGGCGGCGACAGCGTGGCCGGCTACCAGGCCGGCTCGACGTTCAAGCTCTTCACCATGCTCGCCGCGCTGGAGGCCGGCAAGCCGCTGTCCACCGGCTTCGACGCGCCCAGCCGGCTGCCCACCCGGTACGACGCCGAGGGCGAGGGCAGCTGCGACGGCCGGTGGTGCCCGGCCAACGCCAATCCGGAGTGGATGGACGGCTACCGGATGATGTGGGACGGCTTCGGCCGCTCGGTGAACACGTACTTCGTGTGGCTGGCCGAGCAGGTCGGGCAGGAGAAGGTGGTCGAGATGGCGAAGCGCCTCGGCATCACCTTCCGGGCCGACGCCGACGCCACCCTCGCCGAGAACGACGCCGCCGACTGGGGCTCGTTCACCCTGGGCGTCACCGCCACCACCCCGCTCGACCTGGCGAACGCGTACGCCACGGTGGCCGCCGAGGGCACGTACTGCGCGCCGCTGCCGGTGGTCTCGGTGACCGCCGCCGACGGCGAGAAGGTGCCGGTCGGCGACCCGTCCTGCCGCCGGGTGCTCGACGCCGACGTGGCCCGGGCCGCCACCGACGCCGCCCGCTGCCCGGTCGGCCAGCAGTCCACGCTCGCGCAGTGCAACGGGGGCACGGCCACCTCGGTGAACCGGATCCTCGACGGCCGGCCGGTGGCCGGCAAGACCGGCAGCTCGGAGAAGAACGCCACCGAGACCTTCGTCGGCTTCACCCCGCAGGTGGCGGTCGCGGGCATCGCCGCCAACCCGGACGACCCGACCGACTCGGTGGGCGCGGCCGTGCAGGCGCGGGTGATCGACGCGGTCGCCCGGGTCATCGGCACCGCCGTCGCGGGCGAGCCGGAGAAGAAGTTCGCCGCCCCCAGCCGCGAGCTGGTCGGCGACCCGCGCCGCCCGGTGGAGCGCCCGCCGGTCGAACAGCGCCGCCCGTCCGAGGAGCGGCGGCCGTCGGCCCCGGACGATCAGCGCCTGTCCGACCTGCGCCGCTGGCTGGAGCGCCGCGGCTGACCGCGGGCACGACCGGGGATAACCGCCCCCGGGCTTGCCCGCCGCCGCCCTACTGCACCAGCAGGGACGCCGGCATCGGTCCCGGTCCCGGTCCCGATGTCGGCCGGCCGCCGGGACCGGAGATCAGCGGGAACGGGCGAGAGCGGCCCGGACCACCTGGTCGAGGGCGGCGCCGACGTCGACCGGGTCGCCGTCCGCGTCGATGACGGTGAACGAGCCGAACTCCGGCAGCCCCCGGTAGCTGGTGTCCAGGGACCGCAGGTGGGTCAGCTCCTCGGTGTCGATGCCCCGGGCCAGCACCCGTTGTTGCGCCCGTTCGGGCGAGACCATCAGGAAGCAGACCAGATTCGGTCGCGGGAAGATCGCGTACGCCAGCCGGACCAACCGCCCGCCCCGGTCGCCGCGGGCCCGCATCACCACGTACTGGCACCAGGACCAGCGGTCCATGACCGCCGTCCTGCCGGTCAGCCGGGCGGCCAGCACCGCCCGGGCGATGGCGAGCCAGCGTACGGTCGCCTCGATGGTCACGTAACCGGTGCGGCCGAACAGGTGCGGCCCGTCGCGGCGGCCCAGCGCCTGCGCGAGCCGGTTCCAGAGGGGCCGACCGCCAGCGTTCTCGAAGTAGCTGGCCGGCACCCCGGCCGCCCTGAGCCGGGTGGCCAGCGCCTTTGCCTGGGTGGTCTTTCCGGCCCCGTCGACGCCGATCAGCGCAATGATCATCGGACGGCGCATGAGCGGCACGGTAGCCGCCCCGGACAAGCCCCAGGAAAAATCTTGAGAAAGTGGTGCCGGGCTGTCGGATCCGTCGAGGCCGTTCCGACCACCTGGCGAACGCGCCCACGAGGGGGCGTCAGGGGGCCAGGAGGAGCAGCGCCATGCGGAAGATCGTCTACGGGGTGCACCAGTCGCTCGACGGGTTCATCGAGGGGCCGAACGGCGAGTTCGACTGGCCGGAGATGGGCCCGGAGCTGTCCGCGTTCTCGCTGGAGCAGTGCGGCCGGGCCGGCGCGCTCGTCTACGGCCGCCGGGTCTGGGAGTTCATGGCCGCCTACTGGCCGCAGGCGGAGTCGATCTCCGACCACCCGCACGACCTGGCGTTCGTGCCGATCTGGCGGCGGACGCCGAAGGTGGTGCTCTCGCGCACGCTCACCGAGGCCGATCACGGCGCCCAGGTGGTCGGCGGCGGGGACCTCACCAGGGAGGTGACCGCGCTCAAGGAGCAGCCGGGCGGTGACCTGCTGCTCAACGGTGGCGCCGAGGCCGCCGCCGCGCTGACCGACCTCGGCCTGATCGACGAGTACCAGATCTTCGTACACCCGGTGGTGCTGGGTGGCGGTAAGCCGGTCTTCGCCGCCACCGAGCGGATGAAGCTCCGCCTGGCGGAGTCGCGGACCTTCGACGGCAGGTCCGTGCTGCTGCGGTACCACCGGGCCGGCTGACGCCGGACTGCCCGGGCCTCGGCTGAGGGCTGCGGCGACCGCGCTGGGTCGCGGCGACCGCGCTGGGTCGTGCCGCGCGCTGGGCCGCGCCTGGCCGTGCCGCGCCGCGCCGACCGGGCCGGGCCGGGCCGGGTCGTCCGGGCCGGCCGGTCAGCCCCGGCCGCGTCCCGGGCGGAGGGTGGCGACCGCCGTGGGCAGGCCCCGCCGGATGATGCCCGCCCAGTCGGTGTCGCCGCGCAGCACGGCCGCGGCGGTGTTGCGGGC
The DNA here is from genome assembly GCF_004345505.1 of Micromonospora sp. CNZ303. NCBI lineage: Bacteria > Bacillati > Actinomycetota > Actinomycetes > Micromonosporales > Micromonosporaceae > Micromonospora > Micromonospora sp. CNZ303. The sequence goes on from NZ_SLVT01000016.1 coordinate 44,313, forward strand.
CTGCTCGGCGGTGAAGTGCGGCGGCAGCATCAGCTCGGCCGGGTCGACCAGCGCGTTGACGACCACGGGCCGGTCCGCGCCCAGCGCCCGCTCCCAGACGCCCGGCACCTGCTCCGGCGCGTCGACCAGTTCGCCGTGCAGACCCAGTACCTCCGCCCACCGGTGGTAGCCGATGTCGGGCAGTTGCTGGCTGTCCGGGAACATCGGCGTGCCCTCGCTGGAGCGCTGCTCCCAGCTGACGAAGGCCAGGTCCCGGTTGTTGAGCACGAGCACCACGAAGCGGGGGTCCGACCAGCTCCGCCAGTACTTGGCCACCGTGATCAGCTCGTTGACCCCGTTCATCTGCATCGCGCCGTCGCCGATCAGGGCCACCAGCGGGCGGTCCGGGTGGGCGAACTTGGCGGCCAGCGCGTACGGCATCGCGCCGCCCATCGAGAGCAGGGTGCCGGAGAGGCTGGCCAGCATGCCGGGGCGGACCTGGAGGTGCCGGGCGTACCAGGCGGTCGTGGTGCCGCAGTCGACCGAGATCATCACGTCGTCGGGGAGCCGGTCGCTGAGGGTGGCGAAAAGCAGCTGCGGGTTGACCGGGTCGGCGGCCTGCCCGGCCAGTTCCCGCTGCGTACGGCGCCAGGCGGTGGTGGCCTTGCCGATCGTCGCCCGCCAGCGGGTCGGCCCCGGGCCGGGGCCGAGCTCGCGCAGCAGGGCCCGCAGGGTGGGGGCGGCGTCCCCGGTCAGGTTGACCTCGGTCGGGTACCGCAGCCCCAGCTGGGTGCCGTCCCGGTCGATCTGCACCGCCCGGGCCTGCCCCTGCGGCGGGTAGAACTCCGAGTACGGCATGTTGCTGCCCACGATCAGCAGCCGGTCGCACTCGTTCATCAGCTGCCAACTGGGCCGGGTGCCGAGCAGGCCGATCGCGCCGGTCACCCACGGCTCCCGGTGGTCGACCGCGGCGAACCCGAGCAGCGCCGCCGCCACCCCCGCGCCGAGCCGGTCGGCGACCGCGCGGACCTCGTCCACCGCGCCGAGCGCGCCCTGCCCCACCAGCATGGCGACCCGCTCGCCGCCGCCCAGCACCTCGGCGGCCCGGCGCAGCTCCGCCTCCGGCGGCACCGTCGGGCCGCTGCTGGGCACGTCGCTGGTGCGGTAGTAGCCGTGCGCGTGCGGTGGCTCCGGCACGGCCGGCGCGTCCTGGATGTCGGACGGCAGCACCAGCGCGGTGACGGTACGCCGGGCCAGCGCCGTGCGGCAGGCCCGGTCGACCAGGTGGCGGACCTGGCTGGGGTGGTCGAGCTGGGCCAGGAAGGCGGCGGCGACGTCCTTGTAGAGGGCGAGCAGGTCCACCTCCTGGTAGTAGCCGCCGCCCTCGGCGGTGAGCGCGGTGTGGCCGACCAGGGCGACCACCGGCTGGTGGTCCAGCTTGGCGTCGTACAGGCCGTTGAGCAGGTGGATCGCGCCGGGGCCGCTGGTCACCAGCGCGCAGCCGAGTGGCCCACCGCCGTACTTGACGTGCGCCGACGCCGCGAACCCGGCGGTCTCCTCGTGGCGGACCTGGACGAACTGCGCCCGGTCCCGGGTGCGTTGCAGCGCCGAGGTCAGGCCGTTGATGCCGTCGCCGGGATAGCCGAAGTAGCGGCGGACGCCCCAGCCGGCCAACCGGTGCACGATGTGGTCCGCGACGGTGGCGTCGCGGGGCAGCGGACCCAGGTCGACGCGCCACCCGTCCGGCTGGTCGATGCGGGCCGGTCCCGGCGTGCCCATGGGACGTGCGTTCACCTGACTGTCCTTCCGTCGCTCCGCCGCTCCGGCCCGCCATTCCCGTCTTTCCCGGGACAAAACGCCACGGGGTGCCCCGGCGTCGGGTGGCCCGGGGCGGCTGCGGTGCGTCCGGCAGAATCGGCGGGTGCCCATCCACCCGATCACCGACCCCGACGACGACCGGATCGCCGACTACCGCGCGCTCACCGACGTCGAGCTGCGTACCCGCTGGGAGCCGCCGCACGGCCTGTTCATCGCCGAGGGCGAGCTGGTGCTGCGCCGGGCGCTGCGCGCCGGCTATCCGGCCCGGTCGTACCTGGTGGATGCCAAGCGGGTCGACCAGCTCGCCGACCTGGACACCGGCGACGCCCCCGTCTATGCCGCCACGCAGGACGTGCTGCAACGGGCCACGGGGTTCCACGTGCACCGGGGCGTGCTGGCGTCGTTCCGGCGCAAGCCGCTGCCGCCCGCCGCCGAGGTGCTGGCCGCCGCGCGGCGGGTGGTGATCCTCGAGGACGTGAACAACCACACGAACCTGGGGGCCATCTTCCGGGCGGTGGCCGCGCTCGGCGTGGACGCCGTGCTGCTCTCGCCGACCTGCGCCGACCCGCTCTACCGGCGCAGCGTCCGGGTCAGCATGGGCGAGGTCTTCGCGATCCCGTACGCGAAGCTGGAGCCCTGGCCGGACGCGCTCGGCGACGTCCGCGCGGCCGGCTTCACGGTGCTGGCGATGACCCCGGCGCCGGACGCGGTGCCGATCCAGCGGCTCGACGCGGCGCAGCGGGCCCGCGCGGCGCTGCTCATGGGGGCCGAGGGCGCCGGCCTGACCCGGGCGGCGATGGACGGCAGCGACGTCCGGGTGGTGATCCCGATGCGCCGCGGCGTCGACTCGCTCAACGTCGCCGCCGCCACCGCCGTGGCCTGCTGGGAACTGGGCCGCGACGACCCGGCCTAGTGTCCCGCTTCAGCCGCGGGGGGCGGTCACGAGCGGGGTGGCGTCAGGCGTGGGCCGCGATAGGGCAGGGTGGCGCTGTAGACCACGTTGGTGGTGGTGCTGCCGAACCCGGCGAGATCGTTGACGACCTGTTCGAGGTGCGCCATTGACATCGCGGCCACCTTCAGCACGTAACAGTCGTCTCCCGTGGTGCGCAGGCACTCCAGAATCTCCGACCGTCGTTCCAGCAGCCGGTGCAGCGGTTCGTGCCGGCTGCCGGGGTACTTGAGCCGGACCACCGCGAGCACGGCGAAGCCCGCCTTGGGTAGGTCGACCTCGGCGCGGTAGCCGCTGATCACACCGGTCGCCTCGAGTCGCCTCACCCGTTCGCTGGTGGCCGACGCGCTCAGCTTGACCCGGCGGCTGAGCTCGGTGATCGTCAGCCGGCCGTCGCCCTGCAACTCGATCAGTATGGACCAATCGACAGCGTCAAGATTCTCGGCCATCGGGCTATCTTGCCGGTGGATCCACGGCGAAAGCCAGCAAAGGCAGGGAACGCGATGTTCACACACGCAACCCACCCCGGCTAGCGTGGAACCCGTGCAAATTGGCGTCAACGTACCGAACTTTGCCCCGGGTACCGACCCCGAGATGCTGCGACGGTGGGCGCAGACGGTCGAGGGCCTCGGCTTCGACCTGCTGATGGTCTCTGATCACATCGCGGTGACCCCGGACGTGGCCGAGCAGTATCCGGCGCCGTTCTACGAGCCGTTCACCACGCTGTCCTGGCTGGCCGGGGTGACCCGCCGGGTCCGGCTGGGCACCACGGTGCTCATCGTCCCGTACCGGCACCCGCTGCTCACCGCCCGGATGGCGGCGAACCTCAACCGGCTCAGCGGCGGCCGGCTCGTCCTCGGCGTCGGCGTCGGCTGGGCCCGGCAGGAGTTCGAGGCGCTCGGCGTGCCGTTCCGGCGGCGCGGCGCGCTGACCGATGAGTACCTGCACGTCATGCGCGACGCCTGGCGGAACACCGACGACTACGATACGACCCCGATCCCGATCTGGGTCGGCGGCAACAGCGACGCCGGCATACGTCGCGCGGTACTGCTCGGTGACGCCTGGCATCCGCTGCGGGTCACGCCCGGATGGCTGGCGGCTGCAGCCGGGCGGCTGAAGGCTACCGCCGACGAACTGGGCCGGCCGGTGCCCGCGTTGATGCCGCGCATCGGACTCCGGGAGACCCGAGAAGTGGTCACCGCCCCGGACCGGCTCGCCGGTGTCGGCACCATCGAGCAGATCATCGCCGACATCGACCAGATCCGTCTGCTCGGGGCGGAAACGGTGGTGCTCGACCCGTTCAACGGAGACCTGACCGAGATCCGCCAGCCCGAACGCGCCTGGCAGACCCTTGCGGCCGTGGCCGCGTACCACAGATCCCAGGAGGACCGATGACCCCTGACGACGAGAGATTTCTCCGCCGTGCGGTGGTACTCGCCAGCGAGGCCGGGGCGTCCGGCGAACGGCCGTTCGGCTCGTTACTGGTTGGTGCGGACGGCACCGTCCTGATCGAGGACCACAACACCGTGGTCTCCGACTCGGACATCACCGCCCACCCCGAACTGAAGCTGGCCCGCTGGGCCGCTCGGGAACTCGCTCCCGACGTGGCCGCCGGCACCACCATGTTCACCAGTTGCCAGCCCTGCCCGATGTGCGCGACCGCGATCGACCGGTCCGGCCTCGGCCGGGTGGTGTACGCCCTGTCCGCCGAACAGTTCGAGGAGGTCAAGCCGGTCACCTCGCCGCTGCCCCCGGTGCGGTACGAGGGGCCGGCGCTGTTCGACGAGGCGCGCCAGCCGATCGACAACTATTACTAGAGCGGGCCATCGCGGCGGTGCGGGCGTCCGGTGGGTCCCGGTGTTGCTGGTCATGTCCCTTCCTTTGCGCTTGCATGGCCATGCGGGCTGGTGCATAATCTTCCCGTGTCCAAGGTTCTCACCTCCCTGCCCATCGGCGAACGTGTCGGCATCGCCTTCTCCGGCGGCCTCGACACCTCGGTCGCGGTCGCGTGGATGCGCGACAAGGGCGCCGTTCCCTGCGCCTACACCGCCGACATCGGCCAGTACGACGAGCCGGACATCGCCTCGGTGCCCGGTCGCGCACTCAGCTACGGCGCCGAGGTCGCCCGGCTGGTCGACTGCCGCGCCGCCCTGGTCGAGGAGGGCCTGGCGGCGTTGACCTGCGGGGCCTTCCACATCCGTTCGGGCGGGCGGGCGTACTTCAACACCACCCCGCTGGGCCGGGCCGTCACCGGGACCCTGCTGGTCCGGGCGATGATCTCCGACGACGTCCAGATCTGGGGCGACGGCTCGACCTTCAAGGGCAACGACATCGAGCGGTTCTACCGCTACGGCCTGCTGGCCAACCCGCAGCTGCGCATCTACAAGCCGTGGCTCGACACCGACTTCGTCACCGAACTCGGTGGGCGCAAGGAGATGTCGGAGTGGCTGCTGGAGCGCGGCCTGCCGTACCGGGACAGCACCGAGAAGGCGTACTCCACCGACGCCAACATCTGGGGCGCCACGCACGAGGCCAAGACCCTCGAGCACCTCGACACCGGCATCGAGACGGTCAACCCGATCATGGGAGTCCGGTTCTGGGACCCGTCGGTGGAGATCCCGACCGAGGACGTCACGATCGGCTTCGACCAGGGCCGCCCGGTGACGATCAACGGCAAGGAGTTCGGCAGCCCCGTCGACCTGGTGCTGGAGGCCAACGCCATCGGCGGCCGGCACGGCATGGGCATGTCGGACCAGATCGAGAACCGGATCATCGAGGCCAAGAGCCGGGGCATCTACGAGGCGCCCGGCATGGCGCTGCTGCACGCCGCGTACGAGCGGCTGGTCAACGCCATCCACAACGAGGACACCCTGGCGAACTACCACAACGAGGGCCGCCGCCTCGGCCGGCTGATGTACGAGGGCCGCTGGCTGGACCCGCAGGCGCTGATGCTGCGCGAGTCGTTGCAGCGCTGGGTCGGCACGGCGGTCACCGGCGAGGTGACGCTGCGGCTGCGCCGGGGCGAGGACTACTCGATCCTCGACACCACCGGCCCCGCGTTCAGCTACCACCCCGACAAGCTGTCCATGGAGCGTACGGAGGACTCGGCGTTCGGCCCGTCGGACCGGATCGGCCAGCTCACCATGCGCAACCTGGACATCGCCGACTCGCGGGCGAAGCTGGAGCAGTACGCGACCCTCGGCATGGTCGGCGGCGCGGCCCCGCAGCGGATGGTCGGTGCCGCGCAGGCGGCCTCGACCGGGCTCATCGGCGCGATGCCGCAGGGCGGCGCGGAGGCCATCGCCTCCCGGGGCGTCCCCTCCGCCGCCGACGAGGCCCTCGACCGCGCCGCGATGGAGTTCGGCGTCGACTGAGCGACGCCTCTGGACATGATCGTCACGTGGCCCGGAAGTCCCTCACGTCGAGGGCTTCCGGGCCACGTCGCTCAGGGAGCTTCGGGCCGCCTGTCGCGTCCTATCCGACGTTGAGGGCCAGCTTCCCGACATAGTGATCATTCAGGGCGCGGTGCGCATCCCCGGCTCGGGCCAACGGGAAGGTCCGGGCGACGTGGACCTCGAAGGAACTCGCCTCGATGATCGCGTTCAGCCGATCGGTGGCGGTGCGGCTTCGATCCCCGTCGTAGTGGGACACCGTCGCACCCGGCGACGTCACCGGCGCGGGCAGGACACCGTTCGGCCAGGCGATCCGTCCCGACTTCCTGATCGCGCGCAGAGATCGTTCGGCGATCTCGCCTCCCACGGTGACCAGAGCCGCATCGAGCCCGCCCGGTGCGAACTCGAACGCCGCAGCCAACACGTCGTCTCGACGACCGTCGACGGCGTCGTCGGCGCCCAGCCGCCGGGCCAGGGCGACACCGTCGTCACCAGAGGCCACGGCCAACACCCGGATGCCGCTGTGCCGCGCCAGCTGCACGGCCATGTGGCCGATACCCCCGCTGGCCCCGAAGACCATGAGCGTCTCGTCCGGCCGCAGCCCGAGCAGGTCGAGACCGCTCAGTGCGGTCAGGGCGTCCCACGCCATCGCGCCGGCCTGTCCGGTCGGCAGCCGGTCGGGCACGCGAGCCACGAACTCCGCCTCGACGACGGCGTACTCGGCGTAGGAGCCGCCACGCGGCACCGGCATCGTCGCGGCGTAGACCCGCTCGCCCACGTCGAACCGGGTGACGTTGCGCCCGACCGCGGCCACCGTGCCGGCCGCGTCCCAGCCGAGGACGTAGGGGAAGGTCGAGGCGACGCCGAAGACGCCGTCGTATTCCCCCTCCCGCTCGCCCGCGTCCCAGGATCCGACGCCTGCGTACTCCACCCGGATGAGGACGTCGTCGTCGCCAACCTGCGGGAGCGGTATCCGGCGCGACGAGAGTTCGTCGACTCCGCCGAACCGGTCAAGGACGACCGCGGTCATCTGCGGCGCCGCGATCGCGTCGCCCGTTGTGCGCTCGACTCTGCTCCCCATCGTCCCCCCTCGTTTGCTTGAGTGCATCAAGGATCATTGGAGCACAGCTATTTGAGCGAATCAACTAACTCATCTAGGCTGGGGGACATGGCGCTGCCGAACGGACCCGTGACTCCCTCGTCAGAGGCCGAGGCAGCCCTGTTCGACCTGGTCGACGTGTACGACCGCGCCTACGAGGCGGCGGCAGCCGAGCTGTCGCTCAGCCCGGCGCAGGCATGTGTGCTCGGGCGACTCGATGAGCGACGGGGCATGGGCGCCCTGGCCGAGGAACTCGGCTGCGATGCCTCCAACATCACCCAGATCGTCGTGCGTCTCGAAGCGCTCGGCCTCGTGACCCGCGAACCGAACCCCCGGGACCGCCGCGCACGACTCGTCGCGAGAACCCCCCATGGAGACGAGATCAACCACCGGTTCGCGACGGCCTTCACCTTCGCCCGTACGGCGGTCGGACGACTCTCGCCCGACGAGCAGGACCAGTTGACGGCGCTGCTGCGCAAGGCACTGGGCTGACCCGTGCCTGCGCCCTGACCCGATCGAACTGGACTCAACGGCTTCACGCGGGCGGGCCAGATCAAGCCCAGGACTCCCGGCCTCTGTGGGGCAACGGCCTCTACTGTGGCGCGGTCAACGGTTGATCGTCGTTCCGCGGGCCTCCAGGCGGGTCAGGACATCGGGGTCGTCGAGGTGCGCCAGCGAGACGTCCAGGGTGCGTAGCGCAGGCAGCGACTCCAGCGCTGCCGCTCCTGTGCATTTCCCGGTGAGTACCAGTTCCGACAGGGCCGGGTGGCCGGTCAGCGGGGTCAGGTCCAACGGCCCTGGACGGTAGCCGTGGCCGTCCAGGTCCAGGGACCGCAGGCTGGACAGTGCGTGAATGCCCTCCAGCGACGTCACGTTGTAGTCGTCGGACTCGCCGCCGGTGTCGATGTCCAGGGTCTGCTCGATCAGCATGTAGATGTCGCTGCCGCCGTCGAACTGCAACTCAGTGATCGCTGCGGCCTCGGCCGGCGGCACCGTGACGGCATGTAACAGCTTCAGTGACGCCTGTAGGCGCGGGCCCGGACCTGGGTAGCCGTCCTCCGGGCCGTCGGGGCCGGTCGACTCGATGAGCGCCTTGAGGTCGTCGGCAGCGATCGCGTCGTCCAGCAGGGCGTCCAGGACGCCCAGGTGCAGGCCGAGGTCGGGGAAGATGAGGGTCATGATCCCGACCGTATCTCGTCACTGATCTGCCTCAGGACGCGGAGCGGGTCGTCGTTCGAGTCAGGCGGGGCTGGCAACGGTTCGGAGGCGGCCGGTGCGGTGGGAAGCGGACCAACCGTCGGGTCAGGACGACGACCTGGCCCACTGCGGCATCGCGGCGTGCGTTCGGGATGGCGCTCGTAGCCGCGAACAGTGCGCCATCAGTGGTGACCCACGACAGGGTGTGCTCCAAGATCCAGGGTCTGCTGCATCGAGGAACGCTCGGTGGGAGGCACCCTCGGGCCGTGTCGGTCAGGCGCGCTTGGCGAGGCAGAGGAACGCCGTCCAGGCGGCCGGAGTGAAGGTGAGTGTCGCCCCCGCCGGGTCCTTGCTGTCGCGGACGGCGACGACGCCGGGCAGGTTGTCGGCGACCTCGACGCATTCGCCGCCACTCGACCCGCTGCGGGTGGACCTGCGCCACACGGCGTCACTGAGGTTCATGGTGCGCCTGCACTTCCTTCATCAGGTCGATGGACTGCCGGCGGGGCAGGGCCTCGGTGCGGACATTCTCCCACCGGGCCAGCAGGGCAGCCACCCCGTCCTCGTCGTCGACCACGGCCCCGCCGAGCTGATGTTCCAGGTGCCCGACCCAGCCGCCGTCGACGGAGCGGGCCAAGGCGAACGGGCCCGACGACCCGATGTGCAGCCCGGTGCTCCTCGGAACGAGGTGGATGTGGACGTGCGGCAGGTCGGCCACCTCGATCAGCCGGCCGACCTGGTCCACCATGATCCCGCTCAGTCCCTCGGCCGTCCGGCTCAGCACCGACTCGTCCACGACCACCACGATCTGCGGCGGGTCCTCCCTGGTAAGGATCTCCTGCCGGGCCAGCCGGGCGGCCAGCTTCCGCTCGACCTCGGCCTCGGAGAAGGTGTCGTTGAAGCGCAGCACGGCGCGGGCGTAGTTCTCCGTCTGGAACAGGCCGGGGACCAGAGCTGGATTGAAGTATCGGAGCTGCCTGGCGGCGCGTTCGGCCTCCAGCCACGGCCGGAACCACGACGGCTCCCGGTCCCGCTCGGCGATCCGCAGCAGCGCCACGAGCAGGTCACCGGAGCGGAGCACCTCGTCCGCGCGGGCCAGGAACGCCCGGTCGAGCGGGCGGGTGCCCGTCTCCACGGCGGACACCATCGACGCCGAATAGTGCACCATCCGGCCGAACTCCTCCTGGCTGAGGTTGGCGCTCATCCGCATCCGCCGCAGCTGGGTGCGAATAAGGTCGGCGGTCGGCTCCTCCACAGTTCCTCCACACAGGTCGCCTGAGTTCCACTCGGGATTCCGGCCCGGCGTACCGCTGTCGAAGCGCGGCCACGACCGGGCGGAATGCCTTCCGACGGTAGTCGCGCGCTCACCAGACTGTCACGCAGGCGGACCCGCTCGGCGCCCGGAGGGCTCGGGCGGGTCCGCCCGGCCGTCCGCTTCCGGGCGGCCCGTCCCTGCCGACGGAGGTCGATGTGTGTGTTTCCAGGGACCGACGGCGAACGCCTCTCGTGGCGGCGCACGTGGTCGGTTCGCCTGACTGGCGGTGCCGGGGGTGCACGGAGCCCTGGCCCTGCCCCGAGCTGCGGGCGATGCCGGATCCCGCGTCGCGGGACCTGCTGCCGGTGATCTCGGCCCTGCTCACCACCGCTATCCGCGATCTCCGCGGCCGCCCGGGCGGCCCCGACCCGATCGACGTGGTACGCCGGTTCCTGTGGTGGCTGCCGTTGAGCAACGACGAGGCCCGCGCCATCGCCCTGCGGATGCGCTGATGGCGTACCGGAGAATTCCGCACCTGCCGATGCGCCCGCTCTGGCGGTGCCGCAACTGCGGCGCGGAGTGGCCCTGTCCGCCAGGTCGGCTCGGACTGCTGACGGAGTACCGGGGCGACCGCACCGGCCTGCTGTTCCACCTTGGCGGGCTGATGGCCGAGGCCCACGCCCAGCTCACCCAGCTCAACCCCGAGCATCCTCTCGACCTGAGGGAACGCTTCCTCGACTGGGCGCGGGCCCGGGACTTACGTGACATCACAAGGATCTGGTAAGGATCGGACTGGATGCTGTAGCGATCACCCCACTGGACCAAGACCTGGCTGAAGTAGGCATTCGCTTACCCGACACACTCGGGCGGCATCGCAGCGGTGGCCAGCCTGCTGCGACGCAGGCCCGTCGCGATATCGTGCGCCGTCGGCCTTGAGAGGAAGCGTGGAGCATGACGACAACGCCTACGGGTGGCGCCCCTCGCGCCGCGAAGGCCAACGCACTGGTCCTGGCGGTCCTGCTTGCGGCTGGATGCACGCGGCCGACGGACACCGCTGAGTCACGGCCTGCCGCCGGCCACTCGCCCAGCAGCAGCCCCAATACCGTTTCGATACGACTCGACGCGCCCGAGACGCTGCTCGACGGCTGGAACGAATCGATCGACCGACGACTGCACGACATGACCAAGCAGAACATCGGCGGCTTCAAAAGACTTCTCCAGGGTGAGCCGACCAGCGCGGTGGGTACCGCCTACGCAGCGGGGAAGGAGAAGCATTCAGCGGAGCTCGGGGTTCATCGACCCGACGACAGCCGGTTCGTGCTTGTCAGCGGGGTCTCCGGCACTGTTGTCGCACCGGAAACGACGCTCGACGCCGTATTCGGCGCGCTGACGGCGGTCGTCGACGTGAAGCCGGTCGCGCCGGGACCGCTGGGCGGCACAGCACGCTGCGGCACCAGCAAGAACGCCGGCATCCGCGTCGAAGTCTGCGCGTGGGCCTCCCCGTACGTCATTGGCGTGATTCACTTCGGAGGCTTCAAGCCGGCCGACAATCCGAGCAAGATGTTTACGCAGGTGCGCGCACAGGTCGAGCACCCGGCACCGTGACCCGTAGCTGACGGCCGACCGACTGACCCCCGCAGGGCCCAGGGGGCTGTTCGGCTCCCGCGACAACGCCCATCTTCCGGCCGGTCTCGGCAGCGGATGTCGCACCGGCTGTACGCACTCGGCGGCACGAACCCGGGACGGGGTGGCTGCCCGTGCGGAATCGACGTCACGGACGGTAGCGTGTCGCCCGTGTTCCCTACCGTCCGTGAGGTCCTCGCGCTGGACCCGGTCCGCCACGGCGCTCCGCGCCTGGTCGCCGGGGACGCCGGTCTCGACCGCCCGGTGCGCTGGGTGCACGTGACCGAGGTGCCCGACATCGCCCCGCTGCTCGGCGGCGGCGAGCTGGTGCTCACCACCGGGATCGGGCTACCCGCCGACGACGCCGGGCTGCGCGCCTTCATCGGCGACCTGGCCGACGTGGGCGTCTCCGGCCTGGTCGTCGAGCTCGGCCGCCGGTACGTCAGCGGGGTGCCCCGGGTGATGGCCGCCGCCGCCGAGCGGCGCGGGCTGCCCCTGGTCGAGCTGCGGCGGGCCACCCCGTTCGTCCGGATCACCGAGGCCGTGCACGCGCTGATCGTCGACGCCCAGCTGACCGAGCTGCGGGCGACGGAGGAGATCCACCAGCGCTTTACGGAGCTGTCGGTGGAGGGCGCCGGCCCCGGCGAGGTGGTCCGGCAGGCCGCCGACCTCTCCGGCTGCCCGGTGGTGCTGGAGAACCTCTCCCGGCAGGTGCTCGCGTACGACCCGGCGGGGGAGAGCGCCGAGCTGCTGCTGGACTGCTGGGAGCAGCACTCGCGGCGGATCCGGCCGGCGGGGCGCACCGCGTACGACGGTGACAACGGGTGGCTGGTGACCACGGTGGGCGCCCGGGGACAGGACTGGGGGCGGCTGTTGCTGCGCTGGCCCGGCGGGGGCGACCTGGCGGCGGGCCGGCGCGTGTTCGACCCCGCCGAGGAGGGCGGTGCCCCCGTCGGCGTCGCCGCGCCGCCCGTGGTCCCGCCCACCCGACTGACCATCCTCGTCGAGCGGGCCGCCTCGACGCTGGCCCTGGGCCGGCTCATCCGGCGCGACGCCGAGGGCCTGGAGCGGCAGATCCACCGTACGCTGCTCACCGCCCTGCTCGACCACTCGCTGCCGGTGGACGAGGTCGCCCTGCGGGCCCGGGCGCTCGGCGTGCTGTTGGAGCGCCGGCACCTGGTCGGGGTGGTGGTCCGGCACCGCGCCGACGACCCGGCGGGGGAGGGCGGCCCGGCCCCGGACCAGGGGCAGCCGGGCGGTCCGGAGGCGGGCCCCGCTCGGCTGCGTGATCTCGCCGAGGCGGTCGGGCAGGCGTTGCACGAGGCGAAGCTGACCGGGCTGTCCAGCGCCATCGACGACCACGCCGTCGGCGTGCTGCTCGCCCTGCCGGAGCCGGCGGCCGAGGAACGGTCGCTGGCGGCGTTCGCGACCGCGCTGCACCGCACCCGGCCGGACACATCCGCCCGCTCGGACGGCCATGCCCGCCCGGACGGGCTCGTTCGCCCGGACGGTCATCCTCGCCCGGGCGGCTCCGCTCGTCCCGACGGGCAGGCCCGCCCGGGCGGCACCGGCCGCGGTGACGTACCGGCCCGGTCCCACGGGCGGACGAACGGCGTGGCCCGGCCGGCCGGCGGCGGCCTGCTCGTCGCGGCCGGTTCTGGCGTGCCCAGCCTGCGGGAGGCGCGCCGCTCGCTGGTCGAGGCCCGGCAGATCGCCGACGCCGCCCGGCGGGACCGGCGGGACCTGCCGGTCTTCCGGCTGCCGCACGTCGGGCTGGCGGGGCTGCTGCACCTGCTGCGCGACGAGCCCCGGTTGCAGACCTTCGTCGAGCGGGAACTCGGCGCACTGCTGACCCACGACGCGCAGCACCCACGGGAGCAGCTGCTGGGCACCCTGCGGGCGTACCTGGAGCAGGGCCGCAACAAGTCGGCGGCGGCCGGGGCGGCACACCTGTCCCGGCCGGCCTTCTACGAGCGGCTGGCCCGGATCCGCCGCGTCCTGGACGTGGACCTCGACTCGGTGGAGGCCTGCCTCTCCCTGCACGTAGCCCTACTGGCCCTGGACGCCATCCGCACCCACCCCGGCTCACCCCGTTGACCCCGACCCACCCCGGCCCACCCCGTTGATCATGAAGTTGTTGCCGCGACACGCCGAGGCGGAGCGCAACAACTTCATGATCAACGAGGCGAAGGAGGGGTGGGGGTCAGGTCAGGGCCGTGAGGGCCTTCGCGTAGGGCGGGGGGATGTGGTTGGGGCCGCCGGGGGTGAAGACGTCCGAGGTGGCCGCCGTCGACCAGGCCGTGGCCGGGACCGCGTCGACGAGGGCGCGGACCACCGGGGCGTCGCGCCACTGGTGCTGCTCGGCCAGCAGGCTCAGGGCCACCACGGACTCCTCCACCTCGCCGACGCACTCGAACGGCTTGTGCCCGTCCACGCCCAGCAGCTCCCGGTAGCCGGGGATCTGCGACTCGTCGGCGAGCAGGTCACCGCCGAAGATGTGGGTGACCCGCTCGCGCGACATGAACGGCGCCATGGCCAGGAAGACGAACCGGCACTTCGGGCAGTCGCGGCACCAGCGCTCGCTGGCGTCGCGCAGCTTGAACGCGGCGTTGCAGCTCGTCACCACGTCGTCGTAGCGGTCGATCTCGGCGAACGACCGGGCGATGTGCAGCTCCGACAGCGAGCGCAGCAGCGAGAAGTAGGGCTCGGTCAGCCCGGCGTGCGCGGCCAGCGCGGCCCGGAGCAGCCCCTCCGCCTCCACGCCCTTGGACCACTGGTGGTTGATCTCGTGGCCGTTCCAGACCAGGTTCGGGTCCGACGCCGAGCGCTCGTTGGACATCACCACCGGGCCCAGGCCGTGCAGCACCGCCGTGGCGACGGCGATCAGCGAGTTGATCGCGGTGACCGGGATGTGGCCGTTGCGGGCCCCGGCGGCGTTGAGCTCGAACAGCACCGGGTCGATGCGCCGCCGGGCGGCGAGCGGGGCCAGCCCGGACGCCTCGTTCACCGCGACGATCACGTGGTTCGGGTTGACCGAGAAGGGCACCGGGTCGAAGCCCGCCCGGCGCAGGGCCTCCAGGCTGACGATGGAGTCCTTGCCGCCACCCACTGCCGAGAGCGGACGCCGGTCGGAGTCGTCGTACTCCCGGGGCGGGGACACCTCGCCCGCCGGCACCTCCGGGCGCAGCTCCAGCACGTGCGGCAGCTGGTTGCGGTACGCGTACTCCGCGAGGCCCTTGGTGTAGACGGCGGTGACCAGCTCGGCGGCGGCCGGGCCCAGCGGCGCCGGCAGCACCAGGCGCGGCGGCGCGGCGGCCTTGTAGTAGCTGACGCCGGCGACCACGTGCAGCAGCTCCAGCACCCGGCCCAGGGTCGCCACGGTCTCGTCCGAGGGCGGCGCGTCCGGCAGGGGAAGGGTGACCACCTCGGTGAACCGCTGCTCGCCGTCGGGGCCGGTGAGGGCGTAGTCGAACAACACCTCCCCGGTGGAGAGGTCGATCGAGTAGGACGGGAAGGTGAAGGCGTCCATCCGCCGGAGCTGCTCGTTGGGCACACGCCATACTAGGCCCTGGTTCGTCCGGCCGTGTCCGGCTGCGCCGGACCCCGTCCCTGCCACGCCCGACAACACCCCCTGAGGAGAGCCCGTGCGCCTGTCTGACCTGCGCGGACGTACCGTCGCCGTCTGGGGGGCCGGCCGGGAGGGCCGGGCCGCGGTGACCGCGATCGCCGCGCACGGCCCGGCCGACCTGGTCGCCGTCGACGACAGCGCCAACTTCCTCAGCCTGCCCTGGGAGGGGCCGCTGGCCGAGGCGGCGCCGCTGGTCACCGGCGAGGAGGGCTTCGCCCGGCTGGCCGCCGCCGACGTGGTGATCCGCTCGCCCGGCGTGCCGCAGACCCACCCGTGGTTGGTGGAGCTGCGCCGGCGCGGGGCCACCGTCACCCAGGGCACCGCCCTGTGGATGGCCGACCACGCCGCCCGCACCGTCGGCGTCACCGGCAGCAAGGGCAAGAGCACCACCTCCAGCCTGATCAGCCACCTGCTCGCCGCCGTGGACCGGCCGAACGTGTTCGGCGGCAACATCGGCGTGCCGACGCTGGACCTGCCGGAGGCGGAGCTGTACGTCCTGGAGCTGTCCAGCTACCAGTGCAGCGACCTGACCGACTCGCCCCGGGTGGCGGTCGTCACCGCGCTCTTCCCCGAGCACCTCGACGCGCACGGCGGCGAGCGCGAGTACTACCGGGACAAGCTCAACCTGCTGGCGCACGGGCCACGGACGGTGGTGGTCAACGGCGCCGACCCGAGGCTCGCCCTCGAACTGGGCGACCGCGCGGCGGTACGCGCCGGCCTGCCGGACACCGCCCACGTGGCCGGCGGCGCGGACGGTACGCCCTGGTTCCACCTCGGCGACCGGCCGCTCTTCCCGCGCGCGGTGCTGCCGCTGGTCGGCCGGCACAACGAGGGCAACCTCTGCGTCGCGCTCGCCGTGCTCGACGCGCTCGGCGTCGACGTGGTGGAACGGCGGGACACCCTGGCCGTGGCGGTCGCCGAGTTCCAGGGGCTGGCCCACCGCCTCACCGAGATCGCCGACCCGTCCGGCCTCACCTTCGTCGACGACACCCTCGCCACCAGCCCGTACGCAGCCATGCACGCCATCGACGCGTACGAGGGGCGGCCGTTGACGGTGATCGTCGGCGGCACCGACCGGGGCCTGGACTACACGCCGCTGCGCGAGCACCTCGCGGAGCGCGAGCTGACCGTGCTCGGCATCCCCGACAGCGGCCCCCGGATCGTCGAGGCGCTCGCCGGCCTGCCGAAGGTGCGTACCGAGGTGGTCGACGACCTGGTCGACGCCGTCCGGCTGGCCCGCGAGGTGACCCCGGCCGACGGGGTGGTGCTGCTCTCCCCGGCGGCGCCGAGCTACGGGCGGTTCCGCAACTTCGAGCACCGCTCCGAGGTCTTCGCCCAGGCGGTACGCGACACCGCCGGCTGACTCAGCCCCGGTCGGCGGGCGTCGGGTGCGTCGTGCCCAGGCCCGGCAACAGCTCGCCGTCGCCCGCGTCGTCGTCCGGGTCCCCGGTCCGTGGGGCCGGTGTTCCGGGCGCCCCGGTGGCGCCGGCCGGTGGGTGCCGCTTGTCAGGCGTCCAGGCGAAGGCGAGTGCCCCGCCGACGAGGGCCAGCAGCATCCCGACCAGGAAGCCGCCCAGGTTCGAGGTCAGCCAGGAGACCAGCCCGAGCAGCAGGGAGAGCACGGCGTAGAAGACCCGCTGCTGCGGAGTGGCGACCAGCAGCACCCCGCAGAGCACCAGGACGGCCGGCACCAGGTACGCGGCCAGCCCCTGTGGCCCGACGTGCAGCAGCACCCCGAGCGGTGCGCGCAGGGTCACGAGCATCTCCAGGCCGCCGAGCGCGATCAGCACCCCGGCGGTGAACGGGCGGCCCCGCCGCCAGCGGCGCCAGCGCCCGTCGGATCGGCGGGCGGCTGGCACCGGGTGGTGTCCCGCGGCGGTCACGTCAGCATCCGTCGGAGGTGAACGCCATGCGCAGGTCGGGCAGGTTGAAGACGGCGGCCGTGGTGGCGTAGTTGTTCTGCCGCAGGTTGGTGATGACCACCGTGTCCGACTGCTGGGCGAAGACGCCGGGGTTGCCCTTCACCCCGGGCACCTGGTCGAGGGTGCTGGCGTCCTGCCCGACGTTGATGTTCTTGAACGAGGCGTTGCCGGCGACCTCGTCGCCGTCGACGACCAGGGTGCGGGCGGTGACCGGCGTGCCCTTGCCGCCGGCGGTGATCTTCAGGTGGACGCCGCCCAGGTTGATGCTCTGGCAGAGGTTCGTCAGCTCGGCCTTGTCGATGGCCGACACCATCACCAGGACCTGCCCGCCGGTGTCGCCCTGGTTGGGGCTGTCCGGAATCATCTGGTCGATGGTGGCGAACTGCTCGAATCCCGTGCCGGTGAGCTTGTCGGCGGTGACGGTGAACGGCATGCCGGAGATGGCGAACTGCGCGCCCAGTACGCCCTGGGCGGTCAGCACGACCATGCCGGCGGCGCCCGCCACGACGGTGCCCAGCGTGACGGCGAACCGGCGCCAGCGCACGCCGCTGCGCGGCGGATCGGGTTCGATCGGTGCGAGCTGCTCCGACATGGCGGCTCCCTTTCGAAGATCAATTGATCGGCGACAATGGAAAATCGGCTCAAGTGTCTGCGCAGGCTGAAGTTACCGCCGAGTAAATGACGGGTCAACGGCCGGTGGGGGCTCGTTGAGGCGGTATCTGCCAAATGCGGCCAAAGTGAAAAACCGCTGCGGTTTCCGACCGTGGCGTCGGGTGTCCGGCCGGGAGACCGGGTCGCCGTCAGGGCAGGGTGGCGGCCTCGCCGGTCGGCGCGCACGGCGCGGTCGTGCCCGGGCCGTCGGCCGGGCGTGCCAGTCGCGTCGCCCGGGCCGCGTCGGCGGTGCCGAGGAAGGGCGCGGTGGCCGCGTAGGTGAGCACCGGCAGCAGCTGGGGCAGTTCCGTCGCCCGGCCCTGCGCCACCCGGCTGCGCACGGTGGCGTGGATCCCGCCGACCACTGTGGACACCAGCGTCTCCCGGTCCACGTCCGCCGCCGGGCCGGGGCCGGCGTCGGCGAAGAACCGGCGGAAGCTGCCGAGCAGGGCGTCGCGCTCCCGGCGGGCGTCCGGGCCGGCCGCGTCCACCTCGACGAGCGCCATCCGGGCGAAGGCGGGCACGCTCGCCAGCACCTCCAGCAGGGTGCGCAGGGCGGCGCGGGCGGCGTCCGACCACGTCGGCCCGGCCTCGCGGTAGGCGCTCTCCATGAGCTGCGACAGCACGGCGACGCCGTGCCGGTACGCGGCGAGGAAGGCGTCCTCCTTGCCGCTGAAGAGGGCGTAGAAGGCCGGTCGGGTCACCCCGGCGGCGTGGCAGATGTCGGTGACCCGGGCGTTGTCGTAGCCCTTCGTCGCCACCTCCCGCACGAGCCCGTCGAAGAGGCGGTCGCGCTGGGTCGCGGCCACCGCCTCGGCGGAGAGCCGGCGCGGGCCACGTTTGATCGCGCGGTCGGGGTCGCGACCGGGGCGTGCGCCCGGCAGGGGCGCCGGGTGCGGGCGGCGCTGCGTGGTCAACGTGCCTGCCTCTCCATTCATTGACTTTACGACCCTCCGGGGTTTATAACTTGCTGCACGCTCAGTTGGGATCCCATCACCATGGGTGATCTTCCGGATGGTCACCCGTCGACTCATCGAAGGAGGGCTCGGTGGTTGCCATTATCGCGGAACCGGAGCCCCCTCCCAAGGCCGGAAAGACGCAGGTGACGCCGCTGCGCCGCGGCGCGCCACGCCGGCCTTCCCGCTGACGTCGCCGCACCACCACCACCGCCACCGCCGTCCGGCCCCGACGGCCGCCCGGCACCCCCACCGCCGTCCATGACGCGACGGCCCCCGGTCGCCACGCGGGCACCCCCCGCCCGCGCGAGTCGACCTCCCCCGTCCCGCGAAAGGAAGAACCATGCTCAGGTACGGACGAATCGGCGTGGGTCTCACCACCCTCGCGCTGCTGACCGGCCTCGCCGCCGCCCCGGGCTCCGCCGCAACTCCGCGCTCCGCCACCCCGGCACCGTTCGCCAACAACGTGCTGACCTACCCGACGCCGGGCGGCACCGCCGTCGCCGTCAACGACGTGATCCGGGCCAGCCTCAGGACCGGCACCAACGCCACCTTCTACTCCTCCGCCTCGGGCACCACCGGCGTGAAGTGCGCCGCGTCCAGCTTCAGCGCCAAGGTGCTGAGCAACCCGGCGGCCCCGGGCACCGCCACCGAGAGCCTGACCGCCCAGTCCTTCACCAACTGCACCACCAACGTCATCGGCACCACCGGGGTGCAGAGCGTGACCGTGCAGAACCTGCCGTACGCCACCTCGGTCACCAGCGCCGGCGTGGTCAGGATCAGCGGCACGGCGACGGCGCCGATCCAGAGCACCGTCGTGCTGAACTCGCTGCTCGGCGCGATCACCTGCGTCTACCGGACCAGCACCAACAGCCTGACCGGCACGGCGACCAACGCCGACAACTCGATCACCTTCACCAACCAGACGCTGACGAAGTTCTCCGGCCCCAGCCTCTGCTTCGGCACGGCGTACTTCTCCGCGGCGTACTCGCCCGTGCAGGACGCCAGCAAGGGCAACGCCCCCGTCTACGTCAACTGATCGCGGTCCACGGGGCCGGCGCGCGGCGATCCGTCGTGCGTCGGCTCCCGGCCGTGCGCCAATCAGCCGTCGCCCAGCGCCGTGTGCAGGGCCCGCACGGACCGGATGGCCGAGCGGATCTCCTGGAGGTAGCGACCCGGGGTGAGCGCCGGCTCGGGCAGCCCGGCCAGGTCGGGCAGGGCCGGGTCGACGCCGACGGTCTCGATCGCGCAGCCGTACGGCACGGCGAGGGTGCGCAGCGCGTCGCAGTGCTGGAACGGCACGTAGATCGGTGCGGTCACCATCAGCACCGCGTCGCCCGCGCGCAGGCGGACGTGCTCGGCCCAGAACCGCTGGGTGTCGGCGGTGTGCGCGCGCCGCCGCGCGGGATCGCCGGACGGGGCGGCCAGTACGCGCACCGGCGGGCCGCCCGCGGGCCGGTACGTGCGCGACGACCAGGAGCGGTGCGGGTGGTCGGCGTCGTGGCCGTCCTCCTCGGCCGGGACGGCCACCGCGAACTCCCGCCGCACCGCCGCGTCCAGCGCCGCCACCTCGGTGTCGCAGGGCGGGACGCCAGCCACCTCCAGGGCCCGGCACTCCGCGTCCGACAGCGGGCGGAAGCTGCCCAGCACCGCCACCTCGCCGTCGACCCGGGTGCCGCCGCGCAGCAGGTGCGCCGCGTACGCGACCCGGCGCTGGCAGGCGTGCGCCAACCCGCCGAGCACGACCAGGTGGGCGTACCGCGAGCGGGCCGGCGCCGCCGGACGCACCATGCCGAGCGCGGCGGCGGTGGCGAGCACCAGCCGCGCGGTGGCCGCGTCGACGGCCGGTTCCCGGGCGTCCGGCCGCTCCCGGCCACCCCGGAAGTCCCAGTGCCGGGCGGAGAAGTCGTCGAGGCCGGCCAGCACTGCTGCCACGTCCCCGTCCGGCCACGTGCCGCCAAAGTGCCCGACGAGGTCGCGCAGCGGCCCCGGGCCCACCCAGGCCCGTACGCCGGCCGCGATCGCCTCGACGCTCGTGCCCGCCGCGCCGGTCGGCAGCGCCGGCGCCCCACGTGGCGCTTCCTCACCGGTCCGCACCGCCGGATCGTACCGGCGGCCGGGTGCCCGGGCGGCGCACACCGGGCCGGGCGACGACGGTGTGGGCGGTCCCGGTGCCGCGCCACTTACCGACCCTTGTCCCCGTCGCCGTCTGGTGGCAGCGTGCGGTTACCGCGAACGCCGCTGAGAGGTGCGACGATGACCACCGACGATCTGCTGGCCCGGCACCGGGCCGTGCTCCCGTCCTGGATGCCGCTCTACTACGACGAGCCGATCGAGCTGGTCTCCGGCTCCGGCCGCCGGGTCACCGACGCCCGGGGCCGCACCTACCTCGACTTCTTCGGCGGCGTGCTGACCAACATGATCGGCTACGACGTCCCGGAGATCCGGGAGGCCGTCGAGCGGCAGCTGCGCACCGGCATCGTGCACAGCTCCACCCTCTACCTGATCCGGCAGCAGGTCGAACTGGCCGAGAAGGTCGCCCGGCTCTCCGGCATCCCCGACGCGCGGGTCTTCTTCACCAACTCGGGCACGGAGGCGAACGAGGCGGCGCTGCTGGTCGCCACCAACCACCGCCGCTCGCACCAGATCCTCGCCGTGCGCAACAGCTACCACGGCCGGTCGTACGCGGCGATGGGGGTGACCGGCAACCGGGGCTGGTCGGCCAGCGCGCTCAACCCGCTCCAGGTGGCCTGGTTGCACTCCGGCGAGCGGCTGCGCGGCCTGCTGGCCCGGCTGGGCGAGGCCGAACGGGTCGAGGCGGCCGTGGAGGACCTGCACGAGGTGCTCGCCACCCAGACCGCCGGCGACGTGGCCTGCCTGATCGCCGAGCCGATCCAGGGCGTGGGCGGCTTCGTGCACCCGCCGGACGGGCTCTTCGCCGCCTGGAAGAAGGTCCTCGATGAGCACGGCATCCTGTTCGTCTGCGACGAGGTGCAGACCGGCTGGGGGCGCACCGGGGAGCACTTCTGGGGCTACCAGGCGCACGGCGTGACCCCGGACCTGCTCACCTTCGCCAAGGGCATCGGCAACGGCTTCGCCCTGGCCGGCGTGGTCGGCCGCGCGGACGTGCTGGAGTCGGTGCCGGGGATCAGCTTCTCCACCTTCGGCGGCAACCCGGTCTCGACGGCCGCCGGCAACGCGGTGCTCGACTACCTGCTCGACCACGACCTCCAGGCCAACGCGGCCCGCACCGGCGCGATCCTCGCCGACGGGCTGCGCGCCGCCGTGGGCGGTCTCGACGGCGTCGCGGAGGTACGCGGCAAGGGGCTGATGCTCGGCGTCGAGTTCGTCCGGCCGGGCACCGCCGAGCCGGACCCGGCGCTGACCGGCCGGGTCTTCGAGGCGTGCCGGGCCGGCGGGCTGCTCACCGGCAAGGGCGGCCTGTACGGCAACGTGCTGCGGATGGGCCCGCCACTGACGCTGACCGAGGACGAGGCCCACGAGGGCCTGGCCATCCTGGTCGACGCGATCCGTTCCTGCGTGGCGGCGGAGGTGGCGGCGTGAGCGCGGCGGAGCAGGGCGTGGACGTGATCGGCCACTTCGTCGACGGCAAGCCGTTCAGCGGCTCGTCCGGCCGGCACGGGGACGTCTTCGACCCGGCGACCGGTCGGCGTACCGCCCAGGTGGAGCTGGCCTCGGCGGCGGACGTCGCGGTCGCGGTGGAGGCCGCCGGGCGCGCGGCCCGGTCCTGGCGCGACGCGTCGCTGGCGAGGCGGACGGCCGTGCTGTTCGCCTTCCGGGAACTGGTGCACGCGCGGCGGGACCGGCTCGCCGAGGTGATCACCGCCGAGCACGGCAAGGTGCTCGCCGACGCCGCCGGCGAGGTGCAGCGCGGCCTGGAGATCATCGAGTACGCCTGCGGCATCCCCTCGGCGCTGCGCGGCGGGTTCAGCGAGAACGTCTCCACCGAGGTCGACTCGTACAGCCTGCGGCAGCCGCTGGGCGTGGTCGCGGTGATCTCCCCGTTCAACTTCCCGGCGATGGTGCCGCTGTGGTTCCTGCCGATCGCGGTGGCCTGCGGCAACGCGGTGGTGCTCAAGCCGAGCGAGAAGGACCCGAGCGCGGCGCTGCTGCTGGCCGATTGGTTCGCCGAGGCCGGCCTGCCCGACGGGGTGCTCAACGTGGTCAACGGCGACGCCGAGGCCGTGGACGCGCTGCTGGACCACCCGGGCGTGAAGGCGGTGTCGTTCGTCGGCTCGACCCCGGTCGCCCGGCACGTCCACCAGCGCGGCACCGCCGCCGGCAAGCGGGTGCAGGCGTTGGGCGGGGCGAAGAACCACATGGTGGTGCTCCCCGACGCCGACCTGGACCTGGCGGCCGACGCGGCGGTCAACGCGGGGTTCGGCTCGGCGGGGGAGCGGTGCATGGCGATCTCGGCCCTGGTCGCGGTGGAGCCGGTCGCCGACGCCCTGGTCGCCCGGATCGCCGAGCGGATGGGCCGGCTGCGCACCGGCGACGGCCGGCGTGGCTGCGACATGGGCCCGCTGGTCACCGCCGCGCACGCCGCCCGGGTGCGCGCGTACGTCGAGGCGGGGGTGGCCGCCGGCGCGGTGCCGGTGGTGGACGGCCGCGACGTCGAGCCGGACGGGGACCCGAACGGGTTCTGGCTGGGCCCGACGCTCTTCGACCGCGTCACCCCGGACATGTCGATCTACACCGACGAGATCTTCGGCCCGGTGCTCGGCGTGCTGCGGGTCGGCTCGTACGACGAGGCGGTGGAGCTGGTCAACGCCAACCCGTACGGCAACGGCACGGCGATCTTCACCAACGACGGCGGTGCGGCCCGGCGCTACCAGCACGAGGTGGAGGTCGGCATGGTCGGCGTCAACGTGCCGATCCCGGTGCCGATGGCGTACTACTCCTTCGGCGGCTGGAAGGCCTCGCTCTTCGGCGACCTGCACGCGCACGGCGAGGACGGGGTGCGCTTCTTCACCCGGGGCAAGGTGGTCACCAGCCGCTGGCTGGACCCCCGGCACGGCGGGGTCAACCTCGGCTTCCCCACCCAGACCTGAGCAGGCGCAGGGTGCCGGCCCCGGCCAGGTACGCCACCAGCGCCGCCGCCGGCAGCCCCAGCGGCTCGGGCGCCGCCCTCGGCGTCTGGGCGTTGACCACCAGGGCGTACACCACGGCGGCGAAACCGGCGGCGGTGAGCGCGCTGCGCACGGTGGCCCGCCACCCGCCGCCGGCCGGCGCGCGGCCCGACGCGGTCCCGCCGCCGGCCGGCCGGCCCTGCCCGGCGCGGCCGGCGCGGCCGGTGCGGGCCTCGACGGGGCCGAAGACGGCGACCAGGGCGGCCAGCACCACGGTCAGCATCAGCACCCACGGCACCCGCCAGGCCAGCCAGGCTGCCGACCCCGCGGCCGGGGTCGGCAGCCTCCCGGCCGCGTCCAGCGCGCCGACCAGCAGGATCGCGGCGGTGAGGTGCCAGAGGAAGACGGTGAGCACGACGGCGTTCACCGCGATCACCGCCTGCCACGGGCGGGGGCGGCGCAGCCAGCGCTCCGCCGGGTCGCGCAGCAGCAGGATCAGCCCGAACTGGGCGGCGGTCAGCGTCAGCAGGGCCAGGCTGGGCGGGGCGGCGTTGTCCAGCCGCTCACCCGGGACGTTGAGCATGCTCACCGGGTACGGTCCGACGGTGGTCAGTAGCACCGTCGCGGCCAGGCCGCCCAGCAGGGCCGCCGCGCCCGCGCGCCGCGACAGCGGCAGCCGGCGTCGGCGTGGCCGGTCGCGCGCGGACGCGGGGCGCGGCGGATGCCCGCCCGCCGCGTCCGGGCGGGCGTCGTGACGCCCGGCGTCGGCGTCGCGCCAGGCGATGCCGAGCTGGTGCACGGCCAGCCAGCCGAGGACGTAGTTCGGCAGCGCCAGCTCCGCCGGGCCCAGCGCCCGCCCTACGTCGCCGGCGACGACCAGCGCGGCCAGCGCCGCCGGCACGAGCAGGCCGAAGCGCCGGTGCAGGGCGAGCATCGCCGGGGTCAGCGGCACCACGATCAGGTAGGCGGCGAGGAACCAGAGCGGGATCGTGGCGAACCAGGCGACGGTACGCACCAGCGTCGCCCCGACACCGAGGAACGACGCGAGCGCGGCGCCGCCGGCGATCACCAGCAGCAGCGCGGTCGTCGGGCGCAGCAGCCGGGCGCCCCGGTCCAGCAGCCACGCGGTGGCGTCGACGCCGGCGGCCCGGCGGGCGGCCAGCGAGGCGGCGTTGGCGTACCCGCCGACCAGGAAGAAGACCGGCATGACCTGGGCGACCCAGGTGAGCGGGTACGCCCACGGCAGGTCGGGCAGCGCCGAGCGCCCCGTCGGCCGGCCGGCGGCGTCCTCGCCGATCGCGGCGACCGCCCAGTGGCCGAGAACGACCATGCCGATCGCGAGCGCCCGGAGCAGGTCGACGTAACGTTGCCGACCAGCGGGGGTGCGCGCGGCGAGTTGCCGCAGGCGGCGCATGGCCCCGAGGGTACGTCAGGCGTGGACTGGCCGCTGCTGATAACGGTTCGGTCCCCGGGGGTTGAAGTCCGCGCCCTCCTGCCGTAGAAATTCTTCAGCAACATATTGCGAACTGAAGACAAATTCCCCCTGCGCCTCGTGCGGCGGTCACCATCCCCCATCCGGCGACCGCCCGGACCGATCCGAGGAGAGACCATGAACAGGCGTGACATCCTGCGGCGCACCGCCGCCGCCGGCCTCCTGGCCACCCCCGCCGCCGGCCTGCTGACCGGCTGCGCCACGGGCGGCGGTGACGACGACAAGGGCGACGCCGGCACCTACAAGGGCACCAAGAGCGAGCAGAACCCGCTCGGTGTCAAGGAGGACGCGCCCCTCGAGGTGGTGATCTTCAACGGCGGCTTCGGCGAGGAGTACGCGAAGGCCCACGAGGCCATGTACACCGAGAAGTACCCGAAGGCGAAGATCAACCACTCGGCGACGCAGGAGATCGCGAAGACCCTCCAGCCGCGCTTCGTCGACAACACCCCGCCGGACGTGGTCAACAACTCCGGCGCCAACCAGATCGACTTCAACGGCCTGGTGTCGCAGAACGCCATCGCCGACCTGGGCGAGCTGC
This sequence comes from Micromonospora sp. CNZ303, assembly GCF_004345505.1. Taxonomy (NCBI): domain Bacteria; kingdom Bacillati; phylum Actinomycetota; class Actinomycetes; order Micromonosporales; family Micromonosporaceae; genus Micromonospora; species Micromonospora sp. CNZ303. The sequence continues at coordinate 69,902 of NZ_SLVT01000016.1, forward strand.
TGGCCGCCCCGAGCCTCGACATCCCGGGCAAGACGGTCAAGGACACCCTGCTGCCGGGCGCCGTCGAGGTCGGCTCGTACGACGGCAAGTTCCTGGTGATGAACTACACCTACACCGTCTACGGCATCTGGCACTCCACCAAGCTCTTCACCGAGCGCAAGTGGGAGTACGCCAAGACCTGGGACGAGCACATCGCGCTGTGCAAGCAGATCAAGGCCGCGGGCATCGCCCCCTGGACGTACGCGGGTGCGCACCCGCGCTACATGAGCTGGCCGGTCATCTCGACCGCCATCAAGTTCGGCGGCCCCTCGGTCGCCACGGCGATCGACAACCTGGAGCCCAACGCCTGGAAGTCCGACGCGATGAAGACCGCGGCCGACGCCTGGCACCAGATCGTCAAGGACAAGTTCATCCTGGAGGGCTCGCCCGGCCTCGACCACAAGCAGTCGCAGACCGCGTGGTGCCAGGGCAAGGCGGCCTTCATCTCCTGCGGTTCCTGGCTGGAGAGCGAGCAGAAGGACGTCACGCCGGCCGGGTTCAACATGACCATCCAGCCGACCCCGAGTCTGGGCAGCGGCGACAAGCTGCCGTTCGAGGCCGTCCGGGGCACCGCCGGCGAGCCGTTCATGGTCCCGGCGAAGGCCAAGAACGTCGCCGGCGGCCTGGAGTTCTTCCGGGTCATGCTCTCCAAGAAGGGCGCGCAGGACTTCACCAAGAAGGTCTCCAGCCTGACCGTGGTGGCCGGTGCCAGCGAGGGCGTCGAGCTGCCGTTCGGGCTGAACACGGTCGTCAAGGCGCTGGAGGCCTCCGGCAGCAACGGCTTCAACTGGGTCTACAACAACTACTACCGCAAGCTGGAGCGCAACCTGATCGACGCCGCGTGCGGCGAGTTCTTCAGCGGGCGGATCGGCCCGGCGGAGTTCCTCGACCAGTGCCAGAAGGGCGCGGACTCGATCGCCCAGGACAGCTCGATCAAGAAGTACAAGCGGGCCGCCTGACACCCCGGCTGGTGGGGGCGGGGCCGACCGCCCCGCCCCCACCGGGCCGCCGCTGAAGAGGTAGGACCTCATCGTGAGACATGGCAAGTACCCGCTGATCGTCACCTTCCTGGTGCCGCCGGTGCTGCTCTACGTCATCTTCGTCGTGTCGCCGTACCTGCAGGCGTTCCAGATCTCCACCACCGACTGGCTCGGCTACTCGGCCGACGCCAACTCGGTCGGGCTGGCGAACTTCAAGACGCTCTGGAACGACGACTACGTCTGGAACGCGTTGAAGAACAACGCGATCCTGCTGGCGCTGGTTCCGGTGCTGACGATCGTGCTCGGCCTCTTCTTCGCCGCCATGCTCAACATGGGCGGGCGCAAGGGCCGGGCGGGGGTCAGCGGGGTGCGCGGCTCGTCGTTCTACCGCACGGTCTACTTCTTCCCGCAGGTGCTCTCCGTGGTGATCATCGCGCTGCTGTGGAAGGAGGTCTACCACCCGAACAAGGGCCTGCTCACCAGCGCCCTGAACAGCGTCGGTCTGGGCGCGCCCACCTGGCTGGGGGATCCGCGGACCGCCTTCTGGTGCGTGCTCGCCGTGATGATCTGGAGCAACGTCGGCTTCTACGTGGTGCTCTTCGGCGCGGCCATGTCGGCCATCCCCAAGGAGATCTACGAGGCGGTCATGCTCGACGGCGCCTCCCGGCTGACCACGCTGTGGAAGGTGACCATCCCGCTGCTCTGGGACACCGTCCAGGTCGCCTGGGTCTACCTGGCCATCTTCGCCCTGGACGGGTTCATCCTGGTGCAGTTGATGACCAACGGCGGTCCCAACTTCTCCACCGACGTCATCGGCGTACGGATGTACGACACGGCGTTCGGCAGCGAGACCAAGTTCGGCTACGCCTCGGCGATCGGCGTGGTGATGTTCTTCCTGACCCTCACGGTGGCGGTGCTGGCGCTGCGGGCCAGCAAGCGAGACAGGATCGAGTACTCGTGACGACTCTGGACAAGCCCGCGTCCGTGGCGCTGCCCGACGAGCCTTCCGGCCCCGCCGACCGCCCGGTACGCCGCGAACTCGGCGTCGCCAACGTGCTGTCGCACGGCTTCCTGCTGTTCTGGGGTGCGCTGACCGTACTGCCGCTGCTCTGGATGTTCATCAGCTCGTTCAAGAGCAACGCGGAGATCCTGGCCGACCCGTGGTCGCTGCCCGGCGCGCTGCGCTTCGACAACTGGTCGCGCGCGTGGAGCGGGGCGCACATCGGCCAGTACTTCCTGAACAGTCTGGTGGTGGTCGCGGGCTCGGTCACCCTGACCATGCTGATGGGCGCCACCGCCGCGTACGTCTTCGCGCGCTACGAGTTCCGGGGCAAGCAGGTCGTCTACTACCTGTTCGTCGGCGGGCTGATGTTCCCCGTCTTCCTCGCCCTGGTGCCGCTGTTCTTCGTGGTGCGCAACGCCGGCCTGTTCGGCACCTGGACCGGGCTGATCCTGGTGTACGCGGCCTACTCGCTGCCGTTCACGGTGTTCTTCCTGACCGCCTTCTTCCGCACCCTGCCCACGGCCGTAGCGGAGGCGGCACTGGTCGACGGCTGCGGTCACTTCCGGCTCTTCTTCCAGGTGATGCTGCCGATGGCGCGTCCGGGACTGATCAGTGTCGCGATCTTCAACTTCCTCAGCCACTGGAACCAGTTCCTGCTGCCCCAGGTGCTCATGCAGGGCGACGAGTCCAAGTGGGTGCTCGCCCAGGGGCTCGCCGCGCTCTCCGTCAACCAGGGCTACGCCGGCGACTACGCGCAGCTCTTCGCCGGCCTCACCATCGCGGTGGTCCCGGTACTACTGGTCTACATCCTCTTCCAGCGCCAGGTCCAGTCCGGCCTGACCGCCGGCCAGCTCAAGTAGTCGCGTCCGCTACCGATCATCCTGTCGGGGCGTCGGGGCGTCGGGAGCGGTTCGTCCGCCTCGTCGTCCGATCGCCCTTGACGGACGGGCAGGGAGGGCGGCGGTCGGGACAAGCTCGCTGTCGAGCTGCCCCATCCATCGGACCACCACGCCGTCCCGCCGGACCCGCCACTCCCCAGAGCCGCCGCCCTTGAAAGCCGGCCGCAGCCCATGAACCGGGCCTCCTGGGACGGCGTCGGGCCGGTCAGTCGGTCGGTGGCACCAGGAGGGCGTGCAGGGCGACGGGGTCGGTCACCTCGGGCAGGGTCCGGGCGGCGAGCCAGGCCGCCGCGGCCGCGCCGTCGCCCGCCGAGTGCAGCGGCGCGGCCGGCCACCGCCGAGCGACCTCGGCCCGGACCGCCGAGGCGAGCGGGGTGTCGCCGGTCAGCAGACCGCCGCCGAGCACGATGGGGGAGGTGTCGCCGGCCGGGCGGATCCGCGCCGCGCTCTCCGCCAGGTGCGCGGCGGCCTCGTCGATGAGCCCACGGGCGACCGGCTCGCCGTCGACGGCGGCGGCGACCACGAGGGGCGCGAGCCGGGCCAGTTCCACGGGGGGCCGCCGGGTCACCACCTGGACGAGGGCGTCAACGGTGTCCCGGGGGCGGGTCGCCACCTCGGCGGAGCCGAGCAGTTCGATGAGCACCCCGGTCGCCAGCCGGCCCGGTGCGTGCCCCCGGTCGAGGTCGGCCAGCAGCCGGCGGACCGCCTCCCGGCCCAGCCAGAAGCCCGAGCCCGCGTCGCCGAGCAGCCAGCCGTGACCGTCGGCCACCCGGTCCAGCCGCATCTCGCTGACTCTGGCGGCGATCGCCCCGGTGCCGGCGATGAGCACGGTGCCCTCGGGGCTCGCGGTGCCCGAGGCGTACGCGACCAGCGCGTCGCCGTGCACGGCGTAGGGGCAGCGCAGGCCGGCGTCGTGCCAGGCCCGGTCGAAGGCGTCGCGGCCCGCCGGATCGGCGAGCAGCCGGCCCGCCCCGGCCAGCCCGATCGTGCCGCCACGCACCCGGGCGGGTTCGACGCCGGTGAGCGCCTCCCGCAGGGCGGCCAGGAGTTCGCCCGCCGCCCGTTCGGCACCGTGGCTGGTGGGGTTTCCGCCGCCCGCCCGGCCGCTGCCCAGCCGCCGCCCGTCGAGGGTCAGGGCGGTCGCCCGCGTGGACGTACCCCCGACGTCGAGACCGACCACGACGCTGCCGGACATCCGCACCCACCTCTCGATCGACGCCGCGTTCATGCTGGTCGGCCCGGCGGCGGGGGGCAAGGGGCGGACAGGCTCGGGAGCCGTGCGCCAGGTAACAGTTTGAAAACTTCGCCCGCAGTCTTGACACGGAGGGGCCTTTAGTAAGAACTTTTACCACTAACAGTTAACACTCTTTTCCGAAAGGTGCCCCATGGTTGATCACGAGGTGGACACCTCCGCGGGGACCGCGGTGGTCGACGCCGGCACGGTCGACCGGCGGGGTGCGCTCGGGGTCGGCTCCGACGGCGTGCTGGCGCGGGTCCGGGCCGGCGCGGGCGAGCTGACGGGGGCACTGCGCCGCGTCGCCGAGCACGTGCTCAGCGACCCGGAGGCCGCCGCCCGGGCGACCATCGTGGAGTTGGCCGAGCGAAGCGGCACCTCCCCGGCGACGATCACCCGGTTCTGCCGGGCGATGGGCTTCGAGGGCTACGCCGACCTGCGACTCGGCATCGCCGCGGAGACCGGCCGGGCCCGCTCGGCGGGCTGGACCGTCGACATCGGCCGCGAGATCCAACCCAGCGACCCCCTCTCCCGGGTCCTCGACCAGATCATGGCCGCCGACACCCGCGCCATGCACGACACCGCCGCGCTGCTCGACCTCGCCGAGGTGGAACGGGCCGCCGTCGCCATCGCCGGGGCATCCAGAGTGAACATCTTCGGGGCCAGCGGCAGCGCCCTGGTCGGCGAGGAGATGCAGTTCAGCCTGCACCGCATCGGGGTGGCGGCCTGGGCCTGGAACGACGTGCACGAGGGCCTCGCCAGCGCGGCCCTGCTGCGCCAGGGCGACGTGGCGCTCGGCATCTCGCACACCGGCCAGACCCGGGAGACCATCGAGATGCTCGCCGAGGCGGGCAGCCGGGGCGCGACCACCGTGGCGCTGACCGGGTTCCCGCGCTCGCCCCTGGCCGAGTTGGCCGACATCGTGCTGCTCACCGCCAGCCAGGCCACCACCTTCCGCCCCGACGCGCTCTCCGCCCGGCACCCGCAGCTGGTCGTGCTCGACCTGCTCTACATCGCCGTCGCCCAGCGCACCCACGACCGCGCCCACGCGGCCTTCCGGCGTACCGCCCAGGCCGTCGACGGGCACAAGGCCGCGAAGGGGGCCACCGCATGATCAGCGCCCAGGGGTACGCCGACGCCGTCCGCCCGGTGCTCGACCGGCTCGTCGACGCCAGCGCCGACGCGATCGGCGCCGCCGCCGACCTGATCGCCACCAGCCTGCGCGCCGGCGGGGTGCTCCAGGCGTTCGGTGCCGGCCACTCCGAGGCGTTCGCCGCGGAACTGGTCGCCCGGGCCGGCGGGCTGGTGCCCACCAACCGGCTCTCCCTGCACGACCTGGTGCTGCACGGCGACGCCCCGCGCGACGTGCTCGCCGACCCGAAGCTGGAGCGCGATCCCACGGTCGCCCACCAGCTCTACGAGCTGGCCGCCCCACAGCCGCGGGACGTGTTCGTGGTGGCGTCGCAGTCCGGCATCAACGGCTCGGTGGTCGAGCTGGCGACGCTGGTCACCGGACGCGGCCACCCGCTGATCGCGGTCACCTCGGTCGCGCACACCGCACGGGTCGCCCCGCGGCACCCGTCCGGCCGGCGCCTCGCCGACCTCGCCGACGTCGTGCTGGACAACGGCGCGCCGTACGGCGACGCACTGCTGCCGCTCGAGGGCGGCGGCGCGGTCTGTGCGGTCTCCTCGGTCACCGCGGCGCTGCTGGCGCAGCTGCTGACCGCCGAGGTCGTACGACGGTTCCACCAGGCCGGGGAGGTACCCCCTATCTACCTCTCCGCCAACGTCCCCGGCGGGGACGAGCACAACCACGCCCTCGAGTCGCGGTACGCCGGGCGCCTCCGGCGGACCGCCTGACCCGAACACACAAGGAGAGACGACGATGTCGATTACCCCCGACAACCCGGCCGACCTGAGCCGCCGGACCGTGCTGCGCCGGGCCGCCGCGGTGGGCCTGCTCGCCACCCCGGCCGCCGGCCTGCTGAGCGCCTGCGCGACCAGCGGCGGCGACGAGAAGAACGAGCAGGCCGCCGGCGGCACCAAGAGCGCCACCAACCCGCTCGGTGTCCCCGAGGACGTCCCGATCGAGGTGGTCATCTTCAACGGTGGCTACGGCGAGAAGTACGCCACCGACGTGCACCAGCCGCTGTACAAGAAGGCGTTCCCGAAGGCCGAGGTCAAGCACCAGTCGACCCAGGCCGTCTCCACCGTCCTCCAGCCGCGGTTCGCCTCGGGCAACCCGCCGGAGTTCGTCAACAACTCCGGCGAGAAGCTGATGGACTTCGGCGCCCTGGTCGCCGACGGTCAGCTCCAGGACCTCACCGAGCTGTGGGACGCCCCGTCGGTCGACGACCCGAACAAGAAGGTCCGCGACACCGTGGTGCCGGGCACCGTCGACGTCGGCTCCTTCAACGGCAAGCCGTACGTCCTGTACTACGTCTCCACCGTCTTCGGCATCTGGTACTCGGGCAAGCTGTTCAAGGACAACGGCTGGGCGCCGGCGAAGGACTGGTCCGAGTTCACCGCCCTGCTCGACAAGATCAAGGCCAAGGGCATCACCCCGTACGGCTACGCCGGAGCGAACGCCGCGTACTACCAGTGGAACGTGATCCTCACCCACGCGGCGAAGATCGGCGGCACCGACGTGCTGAAGAACATCGACAACCTGGAGGACGGCGCCTGGCAGCAGGACGCGGTCAAGCAGGCCGCCGCGGCGTGGGCCGAGATCGGCGCCAAGTACGTCGACAAGAGCTTCGAGGGGCTCAAGCACACCGACGTGCAGCTGCGGCAGAACCAGTACAAGCTGGCGTTCTACCCCAGCGGCGACTGGCTGGAGGGCGAGCAGAAGAAGGACACGCCGTCCGGTTTCGAGTACCAGCTGATGCCGGTGCCGAGCCTGTCCGCCTCGGACAAGTTGCCGGCGACGGCGCTGCGGGCGACCGCCGGTGAGGGCTACTTCGTCTCGGCCAAGAGCAAGAACCCCAAGGGCGGCCTGGAGTACATGCGCCAGATGCTCTCGGTGGCCGGCGCGAAGGGCTTCACCGAGGTGGTCAAGGCCCCGACCGTGGTCACCGCCGGCTCGGAGGGCTTCGCCTTCCCGCCCGGCGTGGCCAGCTCGCAGGCCGCGCTCAAGGCCGCCGGCCAGGACGTGTTCAACATCTACTTCGACGGCTGGTACAAGGAGCTCGACACGGAGGTCCGCACGGCCACCAACGAGCTGATGTTCGGCCGGATCAAGGCGGACGCCTTCGTGGAGCGCATCCAGAAGCGGGCCGACGCGATCAAGAAGGACAGCTCCATCACCAAGTTCAAGCGCTGATCGGGGCGTGGGGGTCATGCGGCACGGCAAGTATCCGTTCGTGATCGGGTTCCTCTTCGTTCCCGTCACGCTGTACGTCGTCTTCGTCATCGCGCCGTACGCGCAGGCGTTCCAGATCTCGATGACCAACTGGCGGGGGCTCTCCGCACCGCAGTGGGTGGGCTTCGACAACTACCGGAGGTTGTTCGACGACGTCAACTTCTGGAAGGCCGTCCAGCACCACGGCGTACTGCTGCTTGCCCTGCCGCTGATCACCATCGCCATCGCGCTGTTCTTCTCCTTCCTGCTCAACGTGGGCGGAAAGAGCAGCGGCGGGCAGCGCCAGGGGGTCTGGGGGTCGAAGTTCTACCGGGTGGTGTTCTTCTTCCCCCAGGTCCTGGCGGTGGCCATCATCGCGGTGCTGTTCCAGATGGTCTACCGGCCCAACGAGTCCGGCCTGATCAACGGCGTGCTGATGAAGCTCGGCTTCGACCCGGTGCTCTTCCTGGTCCGGCCGAACCTGGCGCTCTGGTCGATCATCGGCGTGCTGGTCTGGCAGGCGGTCGGCTTCTACGTGGTGCTCTTCTCGGCGGGCATGGCCTCCATCCCCGGCGAGATCTACGAGGCGGCCGAGGTGGACGGGGCGAGCCGGGTGACGCTCTTCTTCCGGGTCACCCTGCCGCTGCTCTGGGACACCCTCCAGGTCGCCTGGGTCTACCTGGGCATCGCCGCCTTCGACGCGTTCGCCATCGTCTCGGTGCTCTCGGTGGACGGTGGCGGCCCGGACGGCGCCACCACCGTCCTGGCCATGGAGATCTACCGCAACGCGTTCGTCTACTCGAAGTACGGCTACGCCTCCGCCATGGGCGTGGCGCTGTTCTTCCTCACCCTCACGTTCGCGGCGCTGACGCTGCGGCTGACCAAGCGGGAAAGCGTGGAGTACTGATGAACCCGCAGACGACGCTGCCGCCGACACCGGCGGCGCTACCGCCGAAGACCGTGAAGCCGGGCGCCGCGGGCGGGCGCGGAGGCAGAGGCAGGCGCTCGGAGGTACGGCTCTTCGCCAACCTCGGGCACGTGGCGCTCGCCGTGTGGGCGGTCATCGTGATCGTGCCGATCCTCTGGACCTTCCTCGCCTCCTTCAAGAACACCACGGAGATCTTCAGCAGCCCGTGGACCCTGCCGGCCGAGCTGCGCTTCGAGAACTACGCCCGGGCCTGGAACAAGGCGAACGTCGGGCGCTACTTCATCAACAGCGTGATCGTGGTGGCGTGCAGCACCTTCGGCACGATGCTCTTCGGCTCGATGGCCGCGTACGTGCTGGCGCGCTACAAGTTCTGGGGCAACCGGGCGATCTACTACCTGTTCGTCTCGGGGCTCGCGTTCCCGGTGTTCCTCGCCCTCGTGCCGCTCTTCTTCGTCGTGCGCAACCTGGGGCTGCTGGACACCCACACCGGGGTGGTGCTGGTCTACATCGCCTACTCGCTGCCGTTCACGGTGTTCTTCCTGGCCGCGTTCTTCAAGACGCTGCCATCCTCGGTGGCCGAGGCCGGGATGATCGACGGCTGCTCGCACACCCGGCTGTTCTTCCAGGTGATGCTGCCGATGGCGAAGCCGGGCCTGATCAGCGTCGGGATCTTCAACATCATCGGCCAGTGGGGGCAGTACCAGTTGCCGCTCGTGCTGCTCTCCAACGCCAAGGACAAGTGGGTGCTCACCCAGGGCATCGCCGACATCTCGGTCAACGCCGGCTACGAGGCCGACTGGTCCGGCCTCTTCGCCGCCCTCACCATCGCCATCCTCCCGATGATCGTCGTGTACGCGATCTTCCAGCGGCAGATCCAGTCGGGTCTCACCTCCGGCGCGGTGAAGTAGACCCGGGCGGGCGGGTCAGGGGTGCCAGGAGCGCCACAGGGCGGCGTACGGGCCGTCGGCCCGGACCAGCTCGTCGTGGCTGCCGAGCTCGGTGATCCGGCCCCCCTCCAGCACGGCCACCCGGTCGGCGTCGTGCGCGGTGTTGAGGCGGTGCGCGATCGCGATGACGGTCCGCCCGGTGAGCAGGGCGGCCAGGGCCCGCTCGGTGCGCCGGGCGGTGGTCGGGTCGAGGGCGGCGGTGGCCTCGTCGAGGATCAGCGTGTGCGGGTCGGCGAGCACCAGCCGGGCCAGCGCGAGCTGCTGGGCCTCGGCGGCGCCGAGCTGGTGCGCCCCGTCGCCGAGGGGAGTGTCGAGGCCCTCGGGCAGGCGGGCGTGCCAGTCGGCGCCGACCGTGGCCAGTGCCGCGCGCATCCGGTCGCCGGAGGCGTCGGGGGCGGCGAACGCGAGGTTGTCGCGTAGCGAGCCGAGGAAGACGTGGTGTTCCTGGGTGACCAGGGCGATGCGCCGCCGCCGCTCGGCCGGGTCCAGGTCGGTCACCGGGCAGCCACCGACGCTGACGACCCCCTCCCGGGGCGCGTCGATCCCGGCGAGCAGCCGCGCCAGGGTGGACTTCCCGGCCCCCGACGGCCCGACGAGTGCCAACCGCTCGCCGGGCCGCACCTCGAGGTCGATGCCGTGCAGCACGTCGGGTCCGCCGCCGTACGCGAACCGGGCTCCCCGGACGACCAGCCGCTCGTCCGCCGGCGCGGCGGCCCGGCCGGGCCGCTCCGGCGGCACCTGACCGACGCCGAGCACCCGGGCGAACGAGGCGAAGCCGCGCTGCGCCTGCTCCGTCCACTGGAGGATCCGGTCCAGCGGCTCGATCGCCTGCTGGAGGTAGAGCGTGGCGGCGACCACCGCGCCGAGGGAGACCTCGCCCCGCGTGAGCAGGAGCCCACCGACCAGCAGCAGCACGGCCACGGGCAGCGGGTAGCTGGCCTCCACCACGGTGAAGAACACGGTGCGCAGCGCCAGGGTTGCCCGCCGGGCGGCCCAGACCCGGCCGATGCGCGCGGTGCCGTGCCCGATCCGTTCGTCGGCGAGGCGCAACGCCTCGACCGTACGGGTGCCCTCCGCTGTGCTCGTCAGCGTCTCGGTCAGCTCGGCGGCGGCCGCCCCCTCGGCCAGGTACGCCGGGCTGGCGCGCCGCAGGTACCACCGGGTCACCAGCGCGATCGTCGGCAGCCCGGCGAGCGCGGCCAGCCCGAGCAGCGGGTGCAGCAGGAACACCGCCCCGAACAGCAGCGCCAGCTGCACCGAGGCGATGACGATGGTGGGCACCACGTCCCGGACGGTGGTGCCGACCGTCGCCACGTCGACCGAGCTGCGGGTGGCCAGGTCCCCGGCGCCGGCCCGCTCGACGACGCCGACGGGCAGGTTCAGCGTCCGCTCGACGAACTCCTCGCGCAGCCGGGCCACGGCCCGCTCGCCGAAGCGGTGGCCCGCGTACCGCGCGTAGCGCGACAGCAGCGCCTGGACCAGCACGGCCCCGCCGATCGCCAGGGCGAACCGGTCGACGGTGGCGACGCCGGCCCCGGCGGACACCCGGTCGACGATGGCGCCGAGCAGCCACGGCGGGGCGAGCCCGGCGACCGTGGCGGTCGAGTGCAGCGCCAGCACGACCGCGACGGCGCGCCGGTCCCGGGCGATCAGCCGACGCGTCGCCCGGCGTACGGTGGCCCGGTCGGCGACCGGCAGCCCGCTCACCGCAGCGCCTGTTCGGCGTCGGCGTCGCCACGGGCCACGAGCCGCCGGTAGCCCGGGTCCCGGTCGAGCAGGTCCGCGTGTGTGCCGGTGGCGGCGACCCGCCCCGCGACCAGGTGCGCGACCTCGTCGGCCCGTCCCAGCAGCAGCGGCGAGGTGGTGAGCACGACGGTGGTCCGTCCGGCCCGCGCGCGGCGCAGCCGCTCGGCGATGCGCGCCTCGGTGTGCGCGTCGACCGCCGAGGTCGGCTCGACGATGATCAGCACCTCCGGTTCGGCGAGCAACGCCCGGGCCAACCGGACCCGTTGCCGCTGGCCGCCGGAGAGGGACCGGGCGCGGGTGTCCAGCGGGGTGTCGAGCCCGTCCGGCAGGGCCTCGACGACGTCCTCGGCCGACGCGGCGTGCAGGGCGGAGGTGATCCGCTCCCGGTCACCGTCGGGGCGGGCCCCGCGCAGCACCTCCCGCAGCGTCCCGGCGAACAGGTGGGCGTCGTGGTCGGCGACGAGGATGCGGGCCCGCACCTGGTCGAGTTCGACGGCGGTCAGCGGCACGCCGCCCCAGGTGGCGTCGCTGACGGCGTACCGGCCGAGCCGGTCGGCCAGCGCGAGGGCGTCCGCCGGGTCGGCGGCGGCCACCGCGGTGAGGCGACCGGCCCGGACGGTCAGCCCGCTCGACCGGTCGTGCAGGTCGGCGGGACCGCCGGGAGCCGCGACCGGGCTGGCAGCGCCACCGGGGGCCAGGACAGGACCGGCGGGACCGCCAGAAGTCGGGACAGGACCGGCGGGGCCGCCGGAGGGCGCGACCGGGGTGTCGGGACCGGCAGGGGCCGCCACCGGGCCGGCGGGTCGGGCCGGCTGGCGGCTGCCGGGGACCGTCGCCGCGCGGGCACGGGCCGGCGTGGCGGGCGGCCCGCCGACGCCGTCCGGCTCGACGGCGAGCAGGGCGACGATCCGGCGGGCCGCGACCCGGCCCCGGATCAGCTGGTGGCCGCCCTCGAGCAGGAACCAGACCGGCACGACGAGGGTCGCGACGTAGCCGTAGACGGCGACCAGCTCCCCGACGCTGATGTCGCCGGTGACCGCCATCCGGGCCGACAGCCACACCACCGCCGCGAGGAACAGCCCGGGGACGGCCACCGTCGCCGCGTCGATCCAGCTGTTCACCGCGCCCACCCGGTATCCCTCGACGAGCAGGTCGCGGGAACGGGCCGCGTACCGGCGGGCGAACAGGCCCCGGCCACCCACCCCGGCGAGTACCCGCAGCCCGGCCACGATGTCGCCCGACCGGGCGGTCAGCTCGCCCTGCTGCTGCCGGTAGACCGACTCCGCCCGCTCCAGCCGGCGCAGCAGGGGAGCGACGACCAGGACGACCGACGGCACGCCCACCAGCACGCAGAGCGCGAGCAGGGGCGAGATCGACCAGAGCACGACGGCGACGACCAGGTATGCGACCACCGCGCCGACGCCGGGCCCGGTCACCGTCATCACCTGTGCCGCCCGGTCGATGTCGGTGCCGCCGACCGTGGCCACCTCGCCCGCCGCGGCCCGGCGGGGCAGCACGGCGCCGACCCGGGACAGGTGGCGGAGCACCACGGCGGCGGAGCGCGCCTTCGCGTCCTCCCGGATGAAGGTCATCGTGCGGTGCCGCATGATGCCCAGCCAGGACAGCCCGACGCCGGCGACGACGATCGCCGCCACCCACCGGGCCAGGGCCTGGTTGTCGCCGGCCCGCAGTCCGTCGTCCACGGCGCGGGAGATCAGGTAGGGCCGGACCGCCAGGCCGGTCATCCAGGCCGTGCCGAACAGGCTGCCGCGCAGCACCCGCCACGGCTGGCAGCGGACCAGCCACCACAGGTACCGCAACGGGCCCCGGAGGTCCGGGGTGCCGGGCTCGGGATGGGGGATCCGTGGTGGCACCGGCCTACGCTAGCGAGCCGGGCACCGCCGCACCGCCCCGTTTCCGGCATCCTGCCCGCCGACGTGCCGTCGCCGGGGTGGTTGGTGGGTGGAGTGTCGCAGGGGCGAGGCAGAATCGCATCCGTGCTGGTGACGGTGGCCTCGGACGAGCGGGGCGGGGGAGCGCTGCAACCGCTCGACGCCGCGGGGCAGCCCGTCGGCCCGGTGCAGCCGGTCACCGACCTGGCCGCCGCCGTCGCGGCCCGCGAGGCGGCGGACCGGCCGCGCTGGGTGTGGGCCTCCGGCGCGACCGTCTACCCGGCGCTGCTGCGCGCCGGGGTGCGGGTCGAGCGCTGCCACGACGTCGAGCTGACCGAGGCCCTGCTGCTCGGCCACGCCGGCCGCTGGGGCGAGCCCCGTTCGTTCGCGGCGGCCTGGGCCCGGCTGACCGGCGCGCCGGTGCCGGCCGACCCGCCGCCCCGGCCGGCCGCGCCGCCCGGCCACGGGCAGGGCGCGCTCTTCGACGCCCTGCCCGGCCCGCCGGGCCCCGGCGTCGAGGCACTGACCCGGGTGTACGCCGACCAGCTCGCCCGGATCGCCGCCACCGGGCATCCCGGCCGGTTCCGGCTGCTGGTCGCCGCCGAGTCGGCCGGGGCGCTGATCGCCGTGGAGATGGGGGCCGCCGGGCTGCCCTGGCGGGCCGACGTGCACGACCGGCTCCTCGCCGAGCTGCTCGGTGAGCCGTCGCCGGTGGGCGGCCCGCCCCGCCGGCTGGCCGAGCTGGCCGCGCGGATCGCCGACGCGTTCGGCGTACGCCAGCTGCACGCCGACTCCCCGGCGGAGCTGTTGCGGGCGTTCGCCCGGGCCGGGGTGGAGCTGCCCAACACCCGGGCCTGGGTGCTGCGCGGGGTGGACCACCCGGCGGTGCCGCTGGTCCTGGAATACAAGGAGCTCTACCGGATCTGGACGGCGCACGGCTGGGCCTGGCGCGACGCCTGGGTGCGCGACGGCCGGTTCCAGCCGGAGTACGTCCCGGGCGGGGTCGTCTCCGGCCGCTGGGCCACCCGGGGCGGCGGCGCGTTGCAGATCCCCAAGGTGATCCGGCGGGCGGTGGTGGCCGATCCGGGCTGGCGGTTCGTGGTGGCCGACGCCGGCCAGCTGGAGCCGAGGGTGCTCGCCGCGGTCTCCGGCGACGCCCGGCTCGCCGCCGCCGGTGGTGCCGGCGACCTCTACGCCGCCCTCGCCCAGGACGCCTTCGGCGGTGACCGGCCCCGGGCCAAGGTGGCGCTGCTCGGCGCGATGTACGGGCAGACGGGCGGGGCGGCGGTGCCGGCGCTGGCGGTGCTGCGGCGCAGCTACCCGACGGCGTTCGGCTACGTGGAGGCGGCGGCCCGCACGGGGGAGGCCGGCGGGCTGGTGCGCTCCTGGCTGGGGCGCACCTGCCCGCCGGGCACGGCCGGGTTCGGCGACCCCGACACCGACCTGCCCGACGGCGGCGACGATCCGCAGTCGCCGCGGGCGCGGGCGGCCCGGTCCCGGGGGCGGTTCACCCGCAACTTCGTCATCCAGGCCACTGCCGCCGAGTGGGCCTCGACCCTGCTGGCGACGCTGCGCGGCCGGCTCGCCGCCACCGGCGGCGAGTTGGTCTTCTTCCAGCACGACGAGGTGATCGTGCACTGCCCGGCGGAGCGGGCCGACGCGGTCGCCGACGCGGTCGCCCGGTGCGGGGAGCAGGCCACGGCGCTGCTCTTCGGCGACACCCCGGTCCGCTTCCCGCTGGACCTCTCCGTCGTCGACTGCTACGCCGACGCGGCCTGACGGCTCCCGTCCCGGGTCAGGAGACGCCGGAGCCGGAACCGGCGGACGCCGGAGGAGAGTTCGACGATCGCGAGGGCCGACCACTTGTCGCCGATGCGGTCGAGCACGTCGCGGTGGCCGCCGCCGGGGCGCCGTCCTGACCGTACGCACAGCCTCGGCAGGGCTGCCCGCCTCCGAGCCGGCCGCGCCGGAGACGGGCGACGTGGTGCGGTTCCGGGCCGGTAACGGTTGCACTATTTTCCCTTTTCGCCCCGCTACCCGGTCTGCCTTGTCCTCGTTGCTCCCGATGTCCGTACGACGGAGCGGGCCGCGCCCTCGCGCCACGGCCCGCTCCACGGTGGAGGGGGCCCAGCTGAACCGGATCGCAGGAATGATCATCGCCGCGGGCGGGGGGCGTCGCATCGGCGGCCCCGAGGCGCTGCTGCACCAGGGGGAGAAGCCCCTGGTGGACCGGATGATCGACACGATGACCGAGGCGGGCTGCGAGCGGATCGTGGTCGTGCTCGGCGCCGCGGCCGACCAGGTCCGCGAGACGGCGGACCTGAGCCGGGCCACGGTGGTGATCAACCGGGCGTGGGGGACCGGCGTCGGCTCGTCCATCCGGGCCGGCCTGGCCGCGCTCGACGACGAGGGCATCGAGGCGGTCGTGGTGGTGCCGGTCGACATGCCCGGCCTGACCGCCACCGCCGTGCGTCGGGTCGTCGCGCTGCCGTACCCCGACGTGCTGGTCTGCGCCACCTACGACGGCCTGCGCGGCTACCCGATGCTGTTCGGACGGCGGCACTGGTCCGGCATCGCCACCCTGGCCAGCGCGGACGTGGGCGCCCGGCCCTACCTGCTCGCGCACAAGGACCAGATCGTCGACATCTCCTGCGACTCGGTGGCCGACGGCAGCCGGGTCGACACCCCGGAACTGATGGCGCTCTACGGGCTGACCGTTCCACCCCAGCGCATCGGCGCCTAGCCGGCCGGTGCCGACCGTCGGTTGCCGGGACGTCGGGCTCGGCTGCCGGCCGCCGGTTCGACAACCTGGACAAAGCGTCGTCCCCGCCCCCGTTCCCGGCGGTTCGGTCAACTGATCGTGGGCCTGGGGCAGGTCGCTGACGGCGGGGCCGGTCCAGACGGGTCGTTCGCTCGGCCTGCACTCGTCGGCGGCCGTCCGGTCCCGCCACTGCCCCCACGCCGGGCCCCTGTTCCGCTAGCGTCGGCGAGCGCCGCGTCCGCCGCCGTGGCGCACGGCGGCGGGCCGCTGACGCGGGGAGGTCCGCCGATGATCGGAAAGTTGATCCGGCACGTCGCCGGGGCGGTCGCCGCCTGGCTGGTGTACGTCGCCGAGGGGTCGTTCGGCCTCTTGGCGCGGCTCGCGTTGGCCCTGGTCGCCGACGCCGGCCCGGGCGGGCCACTGGCCAGGCCCTTCACGGTGCTGGACGCCGCCCTGCCGGGTGCCGTCCTGGTGCTGCTCGTGGTGGTGCCGGCGGTCGTCATCGGCGACGTCGCCCTCGCCCGCCGTGGCGCGTTCGCCCGCACGCTGGCGGCCTGCGGGGTGGCCGTGTTCCTCGTCGGCCTGTACGTCGCCGGCATCGCGGCCGTCACCGGGGCGGTCGTCGCCGACGCGGCGTTGGCCTGGTTTCTTACGACGACGGTCGTGCTCTGCCCGGTCGTGGCCCACTCGGCCGTGGTGCAGGGGGCGCGGGCGGCGACCGGGTGGCTGGCCCGCTGGAGCCGCCCCGGCCCGCCGGCCACGGTCGCTCCGTCCACGCCCTCGGTGGACCGCCCCGGCGGTTCTGAGGCCCCGTGACCACGTCCCGCCCGCCGACCGACCTCGTCCCCGCCGACGTGCCGGCCGGGCAGCTCACCCACAACATGCTCAACGGGGTGACCGACGGCATCTGGCGCACCCGCCGGGACGGGCGGCCGGCCGTGCTGAAACTCCTCACCCCGCCCGGCCGCCCCGGCCCGGCGCACTGGGCCGGCAGCGACGAGCCGGGGCACTGGAACTACTGGCGCCGCGAGGTCGAGGCGTACCGCAGCGGGCTGCCCGCCGCCGCGTACGCCGACGCCGGGCTGGCCGCGCCGACGACGCTGGCGGTCGACGACCGGCCGGACGGCTCGGTCGCGCTGTGGCTGCCCGAGGTCGCCGGCCGGCCGGGGGTCGCCTGCACGCCCGTCGACCTCGGCGAGGTGGCCGTCCGGCTCGGCGCCGGACACGCCCGCCGGCTCGGCGACCCCGAGGCGCGGGAACTCGCGGCCGGCGGTCGCCCGCCGGACTGGCTGGCGCGCGACTGGCTGCGCGACTACACGTTGAGCCGCCCGGTGGCCGCGCCGGTGCCGTGGGAGCACCCGGTCGCCGTCGCCGCCTGGCCGCGCCGGTGCTGCTGGACTGGTCCGGCGTCGGCCCCGGGCCGGTCGGCGAGGACGCGGCCAACCTGGTGCTGGACACCTTCCTCGACGGGCTGGTCGACGTCGCGCTGCTCGACGAGGTGGCCGCCACCGTGCCCGACCGGTACGCCGAGGGGCTGCGCGGCGCCGTCGCGCCGGGGGAGGTGGCCCGTGCCGTCCGCCTGACCGGGGCGGCCAAGTACTTCTGGCTGGCGCCGATGATGCTCGGCCGGCTGGGTCGCTCCGCCATCAGCGGCACCTACGACGCCCGCGACGAGGCGGAGATGATGGCGGGTCGTCGGCCCGTGCTGGAGCTGCTCGCCCGCTGGGCCGCCGAGGCGTGGGACTGACCGGGCGCGGGCAGGCCGTCAGACGTCGATGTTGAAGCGTTGCAGCACCGACGGGGCGACCAGTCCGGCCGCCGCGAGCACCGAGATCGCGGTCAGTACGGCCCGGACGACCACCACCTCGGTCTTGCCGCCGGCCCGCAGGGCGATCTTGTTCGGCAGGCCGATCGGCGTCCACATCCGACGCTTGATCGGGATGGGCCAGAGGATGGGCACCCCGGCCCGGGTGATCATGTCGCCGAGGATGTGCACGAAGCAGCCGACCCCGACGGCGGTGCCGATCAGCGGGTAGCCCCGGCCGCCGGGCAGGTTGGCGAAGGTGTACCAGGCGGCGGCGGCCGACGCGAGGGTGACGATGACCCAGCCGGCGCGCTCCGCCCACTTGTCGAACAGGCCGCGCAGCGCCAGCCCGAACATGAAGAACAGGATGCCGATGACGGCCCACTTGCCGTACGCGGCGCAGAGCGTGGTGGTGCCCCAGCCGACCAGCAGGGTGAACGGGATGGTGTGGGTCAGGGTGCGGTGGCCGTTGTTGCGGCGCGGATCCTTGCTGAGCTTCGTCGCGTAGTAGACCCCGAGGGAGACCTTCTCCATCACCTCGGCGATGAAGAGCGAGAACACGCCGAAGGTGCGGGCGACCGTCGCCCCGCCCTGGTTGCGGGTCACCTTGCCGGAGAGGTCGAGGTCGGGGAAGAGCGCGCCACCGGCGCAGACGGCGGTGCCGACGGCGAGCTCCAGTGGCGACTGGTGGTAGTCGGCGAACTGTTGCAGCGCCCAGGATCCGGTTAGCCACACCGCCGCGCCGGACAGCGCGTGGGACGGTCCCATCATGTCGGCTCACCCTCCCCAGGGATCTTGAGCGCCAAAACTACGCCACTGTAGTTCGCCGACGCTCCGCAGGGGCATCGCCCGGACGGTCCACGTGGGACAGTGCCGGGGAGGGGATGGGTGTCACTGGGCGTACCGGCAGGAAGTATGCCGTGTCGGGCGGCCGTCGGGGCCGGTCTGTCGGCCACCCGACGGCGGGGGAGGCGGCTCCTCAGCGGGCGCCGCCGGCCGCGAGCAGGTTCCCCTCCGGGATGGTGATGTTCTGGCGGGCCCCGCCGAGCCGGGCGGCGGCGCGCCGGGCCTGCGTCGGGCCGTGCTCCCGGCCGACCGTCGCGTACGTGCCGGCGGTCCGGGCGGCGATGGTCGTCCAGCCGTAGTGGCGGCCGACCATGGCGCGCGCCCGCCGGGCCACCCGCCGGGCGAAGACCTCGTCACCGAGGAGCTGGTCGACCGCCTCGCCGAGGGCGCCCGGGTCGCTGTGCGGGAAGGTCACCCCGGTCACGCCCGGCTCGACGATCTCGGCGAGGCCGCCGGTGCGGGCCACGGCCAGCGGCGCGCCGGCCGCCGCGGCCTCCAGGGCCACCATCCCGAACGGCTCGTAGAGGCTGGGCACCACGGTCGCGTCGGTGGCGCCGAGCAGCGCCGGGAGCCGGGTCGAGTCCAGGAATCCCGCGAAGCGTACGGTCTGCCCGAGCCCGAGGCGGTGGGTCTCCTCCTCCAACTCACCGCGGTAGGGGCCGTCGCCCGCGATCACCACCCGCAGCCCGGGGTGCCGGTCGCGCAGGTACGGCACGGCGTGCACCAGGTGCTGCACGCCCTTCTCGTAGACGAGCCGGCCGGCGTACCCGACGAGCGGGCCGTCGCCGGCGAACCGGGCCCGGGCGGCCGTGACCGCTCCCGGCCGGGCGCGCCAGGCCCGGTCGTCGACCCCGTTGGGCACCACGTCGACCTGCCCGGCCGGCACGTCGAAGAGCGTGGCGACCTGCTCGCGCATGTAGCCGGAGCAGACGATCACCCGGGCGGAGGCGTTGCTCAGCCAGTGTTCGACGCCGTGGATGGTGCGGTTCATCTCCTCGGGCAGCCAGCCCTGGTGCCGGCCGGCCTCGGTGGCGTGGATGGTGCTGACGAGGGGGATGTCGAGGTGTTCGCGCAGGGTCATGGCGGTGTGGGCGACGAGCCAGTCGTGGGCGTGGATGACGTCGTAGGAGCCGGCCTCGGTGGCGCGTAGTGCGGCGCGGGTGAGGGTGTGGTTGAAGGCCATGGTCCAGGCGAGCAGGGAGGAGGTGGCCAGGGGGAAGGTGACGGGGTCTTCGGCGGCGCGGACGATGCGGACGCCGTCGGCGTACTCCTCCAGGGGTGCGCCGTCGGTGTGTCGGGTGACGACGGTGACCTCGTGGCCGGCGGCGGCGAGGGCGACGGAGAGGGCGTGCACGTGCCGGCCGAGCCCGCCGACGAGGACCGGCGGGTACTCCCAGGAGAGCATCAGCACCCGCTGTCGCCGGGCGGGATGGATGTCGATCACGTCGGCGTCAGGTGACAAGGCGGCCCCCTTGAGTTGTCCCCGAGTGCGCGCCCCCGGCACCGGAGCGGTGCCCGTGACGGTCGGGACTGGAACGGGACCCATCCTGCTGGCGGCTGGCTAACCGCCGGAGACGCCGCCGTTGCGGTCGTGTAAAGCGCTACCGGCCGTTCCTGCGGGCGCGCAGCAGTTCGGCGACCGACCACGCCTGGAACGGGCACCCGGTGGCCGCGTGCGGCGCGAGTCCGTCCGCCGTCTCACTCACCGATCCTAGGCCATATTCGGTCAGATGGGCCTCGATGCCGACGAAAAGGTCATCGACCGGCATCTTGGCCCGTCGGGCGGCGTCGGCGTACGGGCCGAGCAGCCACGGCCAGACGGTACCCTGGTGGTAGGCGCCGTCCCGCTCGGCCGGACCGCCCCGGTGCCGCCCGACGAACTCGGGCGCGTCGGGGGAGAGGCTGCGCGGGCCCAGCGGGGTGAGCAGCCCGCCGGCGACCCGGCGCACGGTGGGCTCGTCGGGCTCCAGCGGGGCGTACGGCAGCGACCAGGCCAGCAGCTGGTTGGGGCGCAGCAGGTCGTCGTCGTGCTGCGCGGCCCCACCCAGCGGGTACGCCGGCGCGGGCGCGTCCACCACGTCGTGCAGCCAGCCCGTCGGGGCCGGGAACCGGTGCCGGAACGCGGCGCCGGCCCGCTCGTGCAGCCGCCACAGCTCGCCCGCGTCCCGCCCCGCCAGCTCGGTCAGCTCGGCCAGGCCGGCCAGCCCGTTGACCCAGAGCGCGTTCACCTCCACCGGCTTGCCCGTACGCGGGGTGACCGGCACCCCGTACACCCGGGCGTCCATCCAGGTCAGCGCCGTGCCCGGGGTGCCGCCCTGGGTGAGCAGCCCGTCGGCCGGGTCGACGGCGATGCCGAACCGGGTGCCGGCGAGGTGCGCGTCGACCACCCCGTGCAGCGCGGGCAGCAGCTCGTCGCCGAGGTCGGTGTCGCCGGTGACGGTGACGTGCCGGCTGACGGCGTGCAGGAGCCACAGGGTCGCGTCGACGGTGTTGTACTCGACCCGCCCGGTGTCGGCGGTGTTGGCGAGCATCCCCTCCGACAGCGTCGCCGCGTACGCCCGCAGCAGCTCCCGGCCCTCGTCGGCCCGGTTGGTGCAGAGGAACAGCCCCTCGTAGGAGATCATCGTGTCCCGCGACCAGGCGCCGAACCACGGGTAGCCGGCCACCACGTCCGGCCCGGTGGAGGTGCGGACCACGAACGCGTCGGCGGCCAGCGCGAGCGTCGCCTCGACCGGGTCGGCCGGCTTCGCCGCGGCCATCACCCGCCGGTTGCGGGCCCGGGCCGCCGCGACCACCTCGGTCGCCGGTGGCGGCTCCTCGGCCAGCTCGCCGGCCCAGGCGAGCACCGACACCGTGTCCCCCGGGCGCTCCAGCTCGCCCGAGAACCGGCCCGCGTACCAGAGGTCCTCGTCGGGGTTCAGGCCCCGCGCCGCCTCCTCCCGGTGGTGCGCGCCGAGCCACCACTGTCCCTGTGGGGTCCAGTCCGGCCCGGCGAGCCGGAACGCGCCCTCGACCACCGCCCCGCCCGGCACCGGCTCCACCCGTGGGGCCGGGCCGTCGGCACGGCGCTCGCCGTGCGCGTCCCGCCAGGTGCAGGCTGCCGCGAGTTCGAGCCGCACCGGCCCGCCGGAGACCAGCCGGTGCACGACGGCCACGCAGGAGCGGCCGTGCGTCATCGCCAGCTGCCGCTCGATCACCACGTCGCCGACGCGCCAGCGCCACCGGGGCAGGCCGTCGGTCAGGTCGAAGCGCTCCAGCAGCTCGAAGCCGCGCGGGTCGACGTCGCCGGAGGCCCACTCGTGCGCGCCCAGGCGCACCTGGGCGCCGGAGGGGAACAGCACGGCCGGGTCCAGGCCGACCAGTCCCACGCGGCGGGACGCCGGCGTCTCGCCGGCCACCACGAGCAGGCCGTGGTAGCGGCGGGTGCGCAGCCCGCTGACCGTGCCGGTGGCGTAGCCGCCGAGACCGTCGGTGATCAGCCACTCCCGGGCGGCGCCGCCGGTCAGGTCACCGCACACCTGCGGGCCGAAGCGAATGTCGATCAACTTTCCTCCACCGGCGGCGGGGTGCAACACGCCACGACGAGAATGGCTCCTGTGGTGAAGTCTCCCGTCGGCGTCGAAGATGTGCGAGTGATCACCGACGTGCCGCCCCCCGACGACTCCGCGCCCGACCCCGAACGGCTCCGGCTGGCTCAGGCCGACGCCGGGGAGCAGGACTGGCGCGCATGGGGTCCCTATCTGTCCGAGCGGGCGTGGGGGACGGTACGGGAGGACTACAGCGAGCACGGTACGGCCTGGGACTACTTCCCGCACGACCACGCGCGGTCCAGAGCCTACCGCTGGAGCGAGGACGGCATGGCGGGCGTCTGCGACGACCGGCAGACGTTCTGCTTCGCCCTCGCCCTGTGGAACGGGAAGGACCCGATCCTCAAGGAGCGGATGTTCGGCCTCGGCGGCGACGGCGGCAACCACGGCGAGGACGCCAAGGAGTACTGGTGGTACGAGGACTCCACCCCCACCCACTCCTGGATGCGCTGGCGCTACCACTACCCCCAGGCCGCCTTCCCGTACGACGAACTGGTCGCGGTGAACGCGCTGCGCGGCCGGGACGACACCGAGTACGAGCTGGTCGACACCGGCATCTTCGACGACGACCGGTACTGGGCGGTGACGGTCGACTACGCCAAGGCCACCCCGACGGACCTGTGCGTCGTCGTCACCGTCGCCAACCGGGGCGACCGGGCGGCCACCCTGCACGTGCTGCCCACCCTCTGGTTCCGCAACACCTGGGCGTGGGGGCTGCCCGGCGGCGACCGGGTGCCCCGGTTGGTCGGCGAGGGGCCGCGGCTCGTCGGCGAGCACCGGGTGCTCGGCCAGCTGCTGCTGGAGGGCGACGGGGAGCCCACGCCGCTGCTCTGCGACAACGACACCAACGCCGAGCGGCTCTGGGGGCTGCCCGGCCGCTCCCCGTACCCGAAGGACGGCATCAACGACCACGTGGTCGACGGCGCCCCGACGGTCAACCCGGCCCGGGAGGGCACCAAGGGCGCGCTGCACTACGTGCTGGACGTGCCGGCCGGGGCGCAGCGGCGGATCCGGCTGCGGCTGACCCGTACCGCCCCACCGCCCGGCGGCGCCCCACCGCCGCCGGCGGACCTGGGTGACGGCTTCGACGCGGTGGTGTGGGCCCGGCGGGCGGAGGCGAACCGGTTCTTCGCCGGCGTCATCCCGGCCGCCGCCACACCGGACGAGACCCTGATCGCCCGGCAGGCGATCGCCGGGCTCATGTGGGGCAAGCAGTTCTACCACTTCGACGTCAAGCGCTGGCTGGAGGGCGATCCCGGCTCCGCGCCCCCGCCCCCGGGCCGCCGGCACGGGCGCAACAGCGCCTGGTGGCACATGACGAGCTTCGACGTGATCTCCATGCCCGACCCGTGGGAATATCCCTGGTACGCGGCCTGGGACCTGGCCTTCCACTGCGTCAGCATCGCCCGGGTCGACCCCGGCTTCGCCAAGGAACAGCTGCTGCTCCTGCTCCGCGAGTGGTACCTGCACCCCAACGGCCAGATCCCGGCGTACGAGTGGGCGTTCGGCGACGTGAACCCGCCGGTGCACGCGTGGGCGGCGCTGAAGGTCTTCGAGATCGACGGCAGCCGGGACCACGACTTCCTGGCCCGGGTGATGCACAAGCTGCTGCTCAACTTCACCTGGTGGGTCAACCGCAAGGACACCGGCGGCAACAACGTCTTCGAGGGTGGCTTCCTCGGGCTGGACAACGTCGGCCCGTTCGACCGGTCGGCGGCGCTGCCGGTGGCCGGGGTGCTGGAACAGTCCGACGGCACCGGCTGGATGGGCATGTACGCGCTGAACCTGCTGGACATCGCCGTCGTACTGGCCGAGCACGACCGCACCTGGGTCGACACCGCCACCAAGTTCTTCGAGCACTTCGCCTACATCGCCGCTGCCGCGTACGAGCAGGGCCTGTGGGACGCCGAGGACGCGTTCTTCTACGACGTGCTGCGCCTCGCCGACGGCTCGAAGGTGCCCCTGAAGGTCCGCTCGGTCGTCGGCCTGCTGCCCCTGGCCGCGACGACCCGGCTCACCGCCCACACCCTGCACCGGCTGCCCGAGCTGCACGCCCGGCTGCGCTGGTTCCTCGCCAATCGCCCCGAGTACGCCGACGTCATCGGCGCCCGCCGGCTCGGCCCCGACGGCCGCCAGCACCGGCTGCTGTCCATGGTCGGCCCGGAGCAGATCGCCCGACTGCTCGCCCGGATGCTCGACACCGACGAGTTCCTCTCCGAGTACGGCCTGCGCACGCTCTCCCGGGCCCACCTCGACAAGCCGTTCTCGGTGACCCTCGGCGGCCAGGAGTTCAGCGTCGGCTACGAGCCGGCCGAGTCGACCAGCGGCCTGTTCGGGGGCAACTCGAACTGGCGCGGCCCGATCTGGATGCCGACCAACTTCCTGCTGATCAGCGCGCTGCGCGACTACGCCGCCTTCTTCGGCGACGACCTCCAGGTGGAGTACCCGACGCGGTCAGGGGTGAAGCGGACCCTCGACGAGATCGCCGACGACCTCTCCGCCCGGCTGATCTCGCTCTTCACCCGCGACGACTGGGGCCGGCGGCCGATCTACGGCGCCGCCCAGCTCTTTCAGACCCACCCGGACTGGCGGGACCTGATCTGCTTCCCCGAGTACTTCCACGGCGACAACGGCGCCGGGCTGGGCGCCTGGCACCAGACCGGCTGGACGGCCCTGGTCGCCGACCTGATCCTCACCCTGCGCCGCTGAGCCTGGGCGGACCTTGCCCGCCGTCCCTCAAGCAGGCCGTGGCCGCCGTGCCGGAGGCGGACCGGTGGTCGCTGTGCCGGAGGCGGACCGGTGGTCGCTGTGCCGGAGGCGGACCGGTGGTCGCTGTGCCGCAGGCAGGTCAGGCCACCGTGCTGCGGGCGGGCTGGTGGTCGCTGTGCTGCAGGCAGGCCGTGGTCGCTGTGCCGCGGGCAGGCCAGGCCACCGTGCTGCGGGCAGGCCAGGCCACCGTGCCGCAGGCGGGTCGGGGGCAGGCCGCCGTGGCGGCGCGTCGGGTGGCGGCCCGCCCCCGCTGCCTCTTGGCCTGTCCCGCCGCGCCCCGTTCCGCCGCGCGTGGCCTGTCCTCGCTCGGTTCGCCCGGCCCGCTCCCCGGACGGTCGCGGCACGGCGAGGCGAACGGGGCGGATCTTGGCAGGAATCGGCCCCTCTGGGGGCGCTCCGGTACCAAGATCTCTGGCGACAGCGACAGCGACAGCGACAGCGACAGCGACGGCGACGGCGACGGCGACGGGCGCAGAGTCGTCAATCCGTCGCGGATGCCTCACAGGCGGTGACGGTCGCTAGCATCGGCGGCGTGTCGCCAGCAGAGGAAGCAGACGCCGCGCCGGCCGAGCGGGAGCGCCTCGTCCTGGCAGCCCGACAGTTGGCCGAGGCCGAGGGGTGGGCGGCGGTGACCCACCGCCGGCTGGCCGAGCGGACCGGGATCGACATCGAGGCCCTCTACCGTCGCTTCCCGGACCCGGCCGCGCTGATGTCCGCCGTGGCGGTGCTCGGCTTCGCCGACCTGGCCACCGCGCTCGCCGCCGCCCGGGACGCCGCCACCGGAGGCGAACGCGGGCAGTGGCCGGCCGTGGTGACGGCCTACCTGGACTTCGCGTACGCCAGTCCCGAGGTCTACGACGCGATGCTCGCCCACACCTCGGACCTCACGCTGGGCCGCGACCCGGGGCCCGGGGCGCCCCGGGCGGCCTCCGCCGAGTTGCGCGCGGCCCTGACGCCACTGGCTGCCGGCCGCGACCCCGACACCCTCGCCGAGGTCGGGTGGGCGCTGCTGCACGGCACGGTCATGCTGACCCGGGGCGGGCGGCTGCGCCCGGACGTCCAGGAACAACGCGAGGAAATGATCATGTCCGGTGTCTTCGCCGCCCCCTGACCCGCGGCCCACCCCCGACCCGGCGGCCCAACCCCCGACTCCCCACCCCCGACCCGGCGGCTCGGCCCCTGACTCCGCGGCTCGGCCCTTCCCCGGCCACAACCTGCGCGGCCCCGCCGCCCTGTCGACCGCGCGCAACTCGCTTGCCGCTCGGAATCTTGGACAGTTACGGTGCGCACCGCACGGTAACTGTCCAAGATCAGATGTGCGCCTCCGCAGCGCGGCCCGGAGTCGCATCGCGGGGCGGGCAGGGGAGGCATGGGGAACTTGATTCGCCGCCGCGACGGGCAGGTGCTCGTCTTCGACGCCGACGACACGCTCTGGGAGAACAACGTCCTGTTCGAGCGGGTGATCGACGACTTCCTGGAATGGCTGGACCATCCGACCCTCGACCGGGCCGAGACCCGGGCCATCCTGGACGACATCGAGCGGGCCAACGCGGTCGCACACGGCTACGGCAGCAAGGTGTTCCTGCGCAGCCTGGGGGAGTGCCTGGAACGGCTGCGGCAGCGGCCCGCGACCGAGGCGGAGCGGCGCGAGATCGAGGAGCTGGCGGCGGCCCTGGTCGCGCACCAGGTGGAGTTGATGCCCGGGGTGGCCGAGGCGCTGGACGTCCTGGCTACCCGGCACCACCTGCTGCTGCTGACCAAGGGCGAGCGCGAGGAGCAGCAGCGCAAGCTCGACGCCTGCGGTCTGCTGCACCACTTCCGGGCCGCGCACATCGTGCCGGAGAAGGACGTCGACACCTACCGGTGGCTGGTCCGGGAGCACGGCGTCGACCCCGCTGTCACCTGGATGATCGGCAACTCCCCGAAGTCCGACATCCTGCCCGCCCGCGCCGCCGGACTGAACGCTGTGTTCATCCCCAATGACAACACCTGGGTGCTGGAGCACGACGAGCTGGACCCGGCCGACCCGGGCGTGCTGCGGCTGTCCGCGTTTCCCGACCTGCTGCGCCACTTCTGAGCCGCGAGCGCGCCGCCGGGGCGCCACGACCGCCTCGCCGGGAGCCGCGGCCGGGCCGCCGGGGAGCGGCGGCGGCGCACCGGACACAATGGTCGCCTCGACGGGAAACAGCGTTGGCCCCGGGGGGCGTGTTACGTCGACATGCCGCTTTTCCACCTTGACATCAATCACGCCGCCTCGGCCCGGCTCGTCCTTGTCCGGGCCCCGGCGGCACGCCTAGCCTGATTCGGCGCTCACGGCCCTTCGGGGTGGGTCGGGAGCGTGCCGAAGTCCGGTTGCCGGGCACACGGAGCTGAGTGCAGGCGGCAGGCTCGCCGCGTCGAGCCCGGCGTGGGCGGCGTGCCACGCCCACGCGCTCACGCGGTGCGTCCGTTACGACGCCGGACGGCTGGGGGCAGGACCGGGGAGTTGCGGCCCCGGTCCTGACACCCTCGGCGTCCGAGGAACGTGCGGCGGGGTCCAACTAGCTCGGGGCGACGGTGCCCGACGAGCCCGGGTGGCGGAAGCCGTCGGAGACGAACCGCCCGTGCCGACCGCGTCTCAGGAGACCTCGCCACGCACGATCGCCACCGCCACCCGGCAGAACTCGTCCATGTCGGGGTTGAAGCCGGCGGCGATGTCGGGGTGCAGCCCCAAGCGCGTCTCGTCGAGCAGCCGCTGGCAGACCTGCTCCACCGGCTCGCCGGCATAGCCGGCCCTGACCCGTTCCGTGGCGGCCTGCAACGCCGAGGTCAGCTGGTCCTCCAGCGGGCCCTGCAGCTTCTGCTGCACGGGATCGAGCCCGCGAGGGTCCAGCGTGACATGTGGCTCCGACATCGGCGCTCCCTTCGTCGGCGTCCGCGGTACCCCACCACGGCCGTCGGTCAAACAACGTGCGGTACGGCGGCCACCCGCACCCGGTACGAGAAGTCCTCCGCCGGCTCCTGCGCGTACGACAGCCGGCGGATCTGCCGGTCGTCGTCGTAGAGGGCGACGTCCACCAGGACGCCGAGGTGGGCCAGACCGATGCTGGCCACCCGCTTCTTGTCCTGGAGCACCGCGCACACCCCGCCCAGCAGCGTGCTGGCGTCGGAGCTGCGGTGCCCGGGCGGGCAGCGCAGCACGAGGTCCACCTCGATCGGCCCCGACAGCGGCGTCCAGCCGGTGCGCTGGGCCGCTTCGCAGGCCGCCTGGAGCAGGGCGCGGACCCTCGCCGCCTGCCGGTGCCCGGCGGCGAAGACGGACAGCGCCTCGGTCCTGACCGGTGGCAGGCCACTCACCTCGAACGTCAGGGCGAGAGCGCGGGTGTCCTGCACGACGACACCTCCTCGTTGGCAACGATCCTGCCCAACGCAGCCGGCGGCGGCGGGGGTTCCCGCGAGAACCCACCGATCGGGCGGACCGACCGGCCCGGGGGCGCCCGACGCCGATCATGGGGTTGGGTCGCGAAGAAAAGGACGGACCGCCACGCCAACCTCATGATCAACCAGGCGGGGACGGGGGTGGGGCGATCTTGTTACGGTGTGGTCGTGGCGGGTGGAGCGGCTGGTTGGGGGAGGAAGGTCCTGCTCTGGGCCGGGCTTCCCTTCCTCGCCCTCCTCGGGCTGGCCCTCGGCGTACCCGATGTCGCCCCGGCCTGGCAGGCGAAGTCCGGTGGCGGCACGGCGGGCACGTTCACCGCCCTGCACGAGAGGTGCAGCCGCTACTGCGTCTGGTACGGCGACTTCGTCCCGGACGGGGGCGGGGCACCGCGTCACGACGTCATCGTCTACGACGGGCCGGACCGGCTGACCCAGGGGACCACCGTGGCGGCCCGCGACACCGGCGCCCGCAGGGGCGTCTTCGCCGTCCGAGGCGGCGACACCTGGCTGCTCTTCTCCGGGCTGGCGGGGGCCGGCGTGCTCGCCGCGATCGGCTGGGTGCTGCTGCTGGTGCGCGCGATGACCAGCCGTCGCCGGGGCGGGCCCTGACAGGGCCGGCCGGCCGGCCGCGCCGACCGGGCGAGGCGCCTCGCCCGGGAAGACCCGAACAGCCGACGGCCGCATGCCCGGGAGGGCGAGGCGGCAGGCCCGGGGCGGGCGACGGCGGCAGGCGCGGGGCAGGGGACTGCCACAGGCCCGGGAAGGCGACGCCGCAGGTCAGTGGCGGGCGCGCTTGACCTCGTGGAAGGCCGGCATCCGGATCAGGGGTAGCAGCGAGTCCCAGATCGTCAGGGCGTCGTCGGTGCCGGGGACCTCGGTCAGGATCGGGCCGTGGATGCCCCGCTCGGCGCCCGGGACCATGAGCACCGGCGCGCCGATGTCCGGGCCGGCCGAGGCGTACGCCAGGGCGTGCGACTCACGTACCGCCTCGTCCCAGCGGTCGTCGTCGAGCGCCGGCGCAGCCTCTCGCAGGCCCGCCGCCTCGACGGCCGCGTCCACGATCTTCGCCGACAGCGGGTTGCCCGCGTCGTGGCTGCGGGCGCCGACCTCGGCGTAGAACCGGGCGACGTCGTCGTGGCGGCCCTCGGCGCGCAGCGCCTCCACCAGCCGCAGCGCCCGGCTGGAGGCGGTCATCGCGTCGGCGTACTCCGGCGGCACCCGGCCCGAGTTGAGGATGGCCAGGCTGAACGCCCGCCACTCGATGTGCAGGCCCCTGGCGTCGGCGACCGCGACGAGCCAGCGGGAGGTGCGCCAGGTCCACGGGCAGGCCGGGTCGAGGAAGAAGGTGGCGTCCATCGGCCGAGCCTACGGGCGACCGGGCCGGCCCGCACGGCGGTGATCCGCGCCACAGCCGGTGCCGTCGGTGCCGTCCCGGCAGCGTCAGGTTTCGCAACTTCGCAGGTCGGGCAGTGTTGGGGCCACGAAACGTCCGGGCGACGCAACCGCTGGTCAGACGGCCCGAACGGCTCGCCGTGCGCCGGGGCGCGGAGCCTCTCCCCGGTCTTGGCCGACACGAGGGGAGGGGTGATGAGCGACCCTGACAAGGCCGGACGCCGACGGCGGCCACGCGTGCGCGCGGTGGCTGCCGCCGCGGCGTTGACGCTGGTGGCACCGATGGCGGCCGCCTGCGGTTCCGACGGGGACGGCGGCACACCCACGATCAACCTGTACTACCCGCCGGAGCAGAACCTGCAGAAGGTCGTCGACGACTGCAACGCGCAGGCCCAGGGGCGCTACAAGATCGCCTACCGGGTGCTGCCCCGGCAGGCCGACGACCAGCGGGTGCAGATGGTCCGCCGGCTGGCCGCGCAGGACAGCGGCATGGACGTCCTCGGCCTCGACGTCACCTGGACCCAGGAGTTCGCCAGCGCCGACTGGATCAGGGAGTGGACCGGACAGGACCGGGCCGAGGTCGAGCAGGGCACCCTCGCCGGCCCGCTGGAGACGGCGCGCTACGAGGACAAGCTCTACGGCGCGCCGAAGAACACCAACGTCCAGCTGCTCTGGTACCGCAAGGACCTCGTGCCGCAGCCGCCGAAGACGTGGGACCAGATGATCTCCACCGCCCAGGAGCTGAAGCAGCAGGGCAAGCCGCACCAGGTGCTCACCATGGGCGCCCAGTACGAGGGCCTCGTCGTCCTCTACAACACCCTCGCCGAAAGCGCCGGCGGCAAGATCCTCAGCGACGACGGCAAGCAGGCCGTCATGGACGAGGGCACCGTGCGGGCGCTGGAGCAGCTCCAGCGCTTCGCCACGTCGGGCGTGACGTCGCCGTCGTTCAGCAACGCCACCGAGGACCCGGTCCGGCTGGAGTTCCAGTCCGGCGACGGCGCGTTCCAGGTGAACTGGCCGTTCGTCTACCCGGCGCTGCAGGAGGCCGACCCGGAGCTGGCGAAGAAGGTCGGCTGGGCCCGTGTCCCGGGCGTCGACGAGAACACGCCGAGCAAGGTCACCATCGGTGGGATCAACATGGCGGTCAGCGCCTACTCGAAGCACCCCGAGGAGTCCTTCGAGGCGGCCCGCTGTATCCGCAACGAGAAGAACCAGAAGTTCTCCGCGGTCAACGACGGCGTGCCGCCGACCATCGAGAAGGTCTACGCCGACCCGGAGATGGCCGAGGCGTACCCGATGCGGGACACCATCCTCGAAGAGCTCAAGGAGCCGGCGGTCCGTCCGCTGACCCCGGCGTACCAGAGCATCTCCACCGTCATGTCGGCGATCCTGTCGCCGCCGTCGGCGATCAGGCCCGAGCAGACCGCCGACGAGCTGCGCGACGCCATCGCCGACGCCCTCGAATCGAAGGGGGTCCTGCCGTGAGCCAGCGCACCCGGCGACTCGACGCCGATCGCCCGGAGGTGGCGGCATGAGCGTCAACGCCACGCCGGCGGGCGCCGACGTGGCCGCCGACGAGACGGCCGCCCGGCCCGGCCGGGACGCGAAGGTGCCGGCCCAGCGCGCCGGTCGGGGCCGCAAGGCCCCGCTGAGCGAGAACAAGAAGGCGGAGCGCCGGCTGGGCTGGCTGCTCTGCGCACCCGCCGCGCTGGTCATGGTGCTGGTGACCGCGTATCCGATCATCTACTCGGTCTGGCTGTCCCTACAGCGCTACGACCTGCGCTTCCCCGCCGAGCGCGAGTTCGTCGGGCTGGAGAACTACGCCACCGTGCTCACCAACGAGTTCTGGTGGACGGCCTTCGGGGTCACCGCGTTGATCACGGTGGTCACCGTCGCCGTCGAGCTGGTGCTCGGCATGGGACTGGCAATGATCATGCACCGTACGCTGGTCGGCCGGGGCATCGTGCGGACCGCCGCGCTGATCCCGTACGGCATCGTCACGGTCGTCGCGGCCTTCTCCTGGCGGTACGCGTGGACGCCGGGCACGGGCTACCTGGCCAACCTGTTCAGCGACGGCGCGCCCCTGACCGAGCGGGCCAGCTCGCTGGCGATCATCATGCTGGCCGAGATCTGGAAGACCACGCCGTTCATGGCGCTGCTGCTGATGGCCGGCCTCGCCCTGGTGCCGGAGGACCTGCTCAAGGCCGCCTCCACCGACGGCGCCACCTCGTGGCAGCGCTTCACCAAGGTGATGCTGCCGGTGATGAAGCCGGCGATCCTGGTCGCGCTGCTGTTCCGCACCCTCGACGCGTTCCGGGTGTTCGACAACATCTTCGTGCTGACCGCCGGCGGCAACGAGACCTCGTCGGTGTCGATGCTCGCCTACAACAACCTGATCCGGGGCCTGAACCTCGGCATCGGGTCGACGATGTCGGTGCTGATCTTCCTCACCGTGGCGATCATCGCCTTCGTCTTCGTGAAGCTGTTCGGTACCGCTGCCCCCGGCAGCGACGACGGGGAGAGGCGTTGAGATGGCTGACACCACCACCCGGGCCAAGCTGCGCTGGGGCCTGCTGGACGCCATCGTGGTCGTCTTCGCGCTGGTGCCGGTGCTCTGGATCATGTCGTTGTCGTTCAAGACGCCGGCGACCCTGACCGACGGGAAGTTCATCCCGCAGGAGTGGACGCTCGACAACTACCGGACGATCTTCCAGACCGACCAGTTCGTCCGGGCCCTGGTCAACTCGATCGGCATCGCGCTGATCGCCACCGTGATCGCCGTGGTGCTCGGCGCCATGGCCGCGTACGCGATCTCCCGGCTGGACTTCCCCGGCAAGCGGCTGCTGGTCGGGGTCTCCCTGCTGATCGCGATGTTCCCGCAGGTGTCCCTGGTGTCGCCGCTGTTCGAGATCGAGCGGCAGCTCGGCCTCTTCGACACCTGGCCGGGCCTGATCCTGCCGTACATCACCTTCGCGCTGCCGCTGGCGATCTACACGCTGTCGGCGTTCTTCAAGCAGATCCCGTGGGACCTGGAGAAGGCGGCGAAGATGGACGGCGCCACACAGGCCCAGGCGTTCCGGCGGGTCATCGCCCCGCTCGCCGCGCCGGGACTGTTCACCACGGCGATCCTGGTCTTCATCTTCTGCTGGAACGACTTCCTCTTCGCCATCACGCTGACCTCCACCGAGCGGGCGCGCACGGTGCCGGTGGCGCTGTCGTTCTTCACCGGCGAGTCGCAGTTCGAGGACCCCACCGGGGCGATCTGTGCCGCCGCCGTGGTGATCACCGTTCCGATCATCCTGTTCGTCCTCTTCTTCCAGCGCCGCATCGTCTCCGGCCTGACCTCCGGCGCAGTCAAGGGATAGGTGGTACTCATGGCTGACATCGTGCTCGACAAGGTGAGCAAGAAGTTCCCGGACGGGACCGTCGCGGTGGCCGACGTCGACCTGGAGATCGCCGACGGCGAGTTCGTCATCCTGGTCGGCCCGTCCGGCTGCGGGAAGTCCACCACCCTCAACATGATCGCGGGCCTGGAGGACATCAGCTCCGGCGAGCTGCGCATCGGCGGCCAGCGGGTCAACGACAAGGCGCCCCGGGACCGGGACATCGCGATGGTGTTCCAGTCCTATGCCCTCTACCCGAACATGACCGTGCGGGAGAACATGGCGTTCCCGCTGCGGCTGGCGAAGCTGGACAAGGAGACGATCAACCGGAAGGTGGAGGAGGCGGCGAAGGTCCTGGAGCTGTCCGCGCTGCTGGACCGCAAGCCGGCCAACCTCTCCGGCGGCCAGCGTCAGCGGGTCGCGATGGGCCGGGCGATCGTCCGGCAGCCGAAGGCGTTCCTGATGGACGAGCCGCTGTCCAACCTGGACGCCAAGCTGCGGGTGCAGATGCGCACCGTCGTGTCGCGCCTGCAGAAGAAGCTGGGCACCACCACCGTCTACGTGACCCACGACCAGACCGAGGCGATGACCCTCGGCGACCGCGTGGTGATCATGCGGGGCGGCGCGGTGCAGCAGGTCGGCCCGCCGCAGGAGCTGTACGACCACCCGCGCAACCTCTTCGTCGCCGGCTTCATCGGCTCGCCGTCGATGAACTTCCTGCACGCCGCCATCGAGGACGGCACGCTGCGTACGGCGCTGGGCGACGTGCCGATCGGTGAGCGGATCCGGCGCGAGTTGGAGGGGGCGGACGCCCCGCGCGAGCTGATCCTCGGCATCCGGCCGGAGCACTTCGAGGACGCCGCGCTCATCGACGACGACACCCGCCGCCGGGGCGCGGAGTTCGAGGCGCCGGTCGACATCGTCGAGTCCATGGGCTCCGACAAGTACGTCTACTTCAGCGTCGAGGGGGAGCGGGCCAGCGCCGCCGAACTGGAGGAGCTGGCGGCCGACGCGGGCGCCGACTTCAGCGGCAGTGGGGCCAGCCTGGTGACCCGGCTGTCCGCCGAGTCCCCGGTCGAGGAGGGACAGACCCGGCGCGTCTGGTTCAACCTGGAGAAGATTCACCTGTTCGACCCGTCCGACGGGCGCAACCTGACCCTGCACGAGGGGCGGGCGGCGGGCGCGCTCGCCGACTGACGTACGCCGCGACGGGCGGGCGGGTCGAACCGACCCACCCGCCCGTCGCCGTGTCAGCGTCAGCGGCGTCGCCGGCTGCGCTCCGGGATGTCCGCGTCCACCCGCTCCCGGCGGATCTGGTCGTCGATGGGCTGCTCCTCGACGATCTCCTCCTTGGCCAGGTGGACCCGCTCGACGGGCACCGTCTCCTTGCCGACCACCGGCCGCTCGGCCCGCAGGGTCATCTCCTGCTCGGCCTCGCCGATGTCGGCGCGCATGCCACGCGCGTCGCGGGCGGCGATGGGCTCCCGCTCCACGCGCACCTCGTCGTGCTCGACCGGCACGGTGGTGTGCACGTCCTCGGTGACGACGTACTTGCGCAGCCGCGCGGTGCCGGCGGGCTGGCTCTCCGTGCCGACCCGCATCCGCTCCTCGGACCGGATCAGGTCCTCGCCGGCCGCCGGCGTCCGTCCGCGGTCAGCCTTCGGCGGTGCCTGCGGCGTCAGGCGGTAGTGGGCGTAGAGCTGCTCGATCTGATCCGTGTCCAGCGGCTGGTCGGTGCCGGCGTCCACGGCCGGGGCGTCCTTCACGGTGGACTTGTCGTAGTCGACCGCGAGCCCGCCGTCGGTGATCCGGGCCTTCTCCAGCGGAGCCATCGACTCCTTGTGGCCCATCAGACCGGTCTTCACACTGACCCAGGTCGGCTCACCGGCGGCGTCGGCCCAGATCTGACCCACGCTCCCGATCTTCGACCCCGAGCGGTCCTTGACGTCCTGTCCGTACAGCGAGTTGGCCTGCTGTTCGTTGAGCCTCATGGTCGTCATACCTCCCTCTCGGTTCACGGCCCGGATACCCGGCCGGCCGGCCCGGATTCGTCGACGGCTGGACGGATAGGAGCAGCGCCGGGAAGCGGGCGAGCGCGGCGGGGCGACTGGGGCCAGCGGGACCTGTGGGGCCCGCGGGACGGGCGCGCCCGGGCCCGCCGGTCAGGCGGGCCAGTCGATCCGGAGCGGCAGGCCCAGGAAATCGGCGTAACGGCCCAGGGCGCCCGCCGCACGGGCCCGGCTCCGCTCGTCGAAGGGCACCAGCGGGAACACCGTGACCGTCACCCGGTTTCTGCCGACCGTGCGCTTCCACGTGCCCACGACCCGCCCGTCCTGGACGACCGTGGCCTGGAACACGCCGTTGCGACCCGGCACGATCGCCTCGGCGTGGGCGGGATCCAGCATCAGCGAGCGGTCCCTGAAGCCCAGCAGGTACTCGTCGAAGCCGGGCAGCACCAGCAGGTCGTCGACCGGCCTGCGGGGCGCGTCGAGCAGGGCCGCGTCGACGAGTGCCTCCTGCCCGTCGACCCGCACCACGGTCAGGGCGTCGCCGGCCGCCGCGAGGCCCCGGCGCGCGTCGGTGAGCGTCAGGCCCGTCCAGCCGGCGAACTCCCGGGCGGTGACGGGCCCGTGCCCCCGGACGTAGCGGTGGGCGAGCATCGCCAGGGCCTCGTCCCGCTCCGGCCGGCGCGCCTCGGGCGCCCACTCGTCGAGCAGGGCGAAGGTCTGCTCGGTGCCGACGTTGGGCGCGAGGCAGGTGACGCCGCGGACGCTGGCGTACCAGAGCAGGTGGTAGCCGCGCTGGTCGCCGGTGTCGATGCCGGCCGCCTCCAGCGTGGCCAGGCACCGCGCCCGGGTGAGCCGGCCGCCGCCGGCCAGCGCGGCGCCGAGCACGTCGAGCGCGCGGTCCGCGTCGGTCTCGCTGAGCCCGAGCTGCGCGCGGCGGGTGGCGGCGCCGGCCAGCGAGCGTACGCCGGTCAGCTCCAGCATCCAGCGGGCGTCGCGGGGCGGCACGAGGTGCACGGTGCCCCGCATCGGCCAGGTGCGCAGCGCCTCCCGGCGCTCCAGCGCGGCGTGCACCTCGGCGTGGCCGAGCGCGGGCAGCCGCACCCCGAGCGACCACATGCCGCTGGCCAGGTCCTGCGCCTGCATGGCCCCGAACCACCCCACGACGTCCTCGACCCCGCCCACCGCCGCCGTGGGATGCGGGCGGAGCAGTAGGCCGGTCATCCGCAGCGCGAGCGCCTCGCGCCCGGTCAGCTCCGCTGGCATGGGGGCTCCTCCGCTCGGGTGGGGCACCAGCCTAGGGCCGACCTCCGACATCCGACGCATGACCGCCGTCGCGGCGGGAAAGCGGCCGGCCAGCAGGCGTGCCGTCCGCGCGCCCGGAGGGAGCGACATGACCGCGTCCAGCGAGCCGGCCCGGGGTGCCGGCGTACCGACCCGTGCCGGCCGTGGCGGCCCGGCCGCCAAGACCAGCGCCGCCGCCGCCTTCGCACTGGTCTTCGGGGTGGCCGCGCTGATCAGCGTGCTGACCGTGATCCTGTCCTGGATCGGCCTGCTGCTCGGCATCGTCGGCGTGATCCTGGGCATCGTCGGGCTCAGGATGGCCGGTCGGCCCGGGGTGACCGGCCGGGGCGTCGCGATCGGCGGGCTGGTGCTCAGCGCCCTGGCGGTGCTGATCGGGCTGGCCTTCGCCGCCGGGATCACCACCTTCCTCAACGACGAGGGCGGCGTGAACCGGATCCAGCAGGAGGTCGACGACCTGCGCGACCGCCTCGACGACTGACGACCGGGTGCTTACCTGATCGCGCTTCGCCGGCGACGTTGCCGGCGCAGCGCGATCCCCCGTTCAGGGTGGCCGGTGCCGGGCGGTTGCCGGCCCGCCGGCGCCGTGGCACCAGCATTGCCGTACGGCGGCCGACCGGCACCGGAACGGATCGAAACTTGCGGACATCTTGAGCTACCGACGGCAGCGGGATCGTCACAGCCGGCTGTGCACGACGAGCAGGTCCACGAAGCCCCGGTCGGGCGTGTGATCCCGGGTGACCGTTTGACGGCGCAAACATCGGGTAGTCGCGGGAGCTGACCCGACATGAGGAGGGAACACCCGATGGCTGCCCAGACCAAGGTCGCGGTGATCTACTACAGCGCCACCGGCATCACGTACCAGATGGCGCAGGCGGCGTGCGAAGGCGCCGGTGAGGCGGGTGCCGAGGTGCGGCTGCGCAAGGTGCGCGAGCTGGCGCCGGACGAGGCGATCCGTTCCAACTCGGGTTGGCACGCGCACCAGATGGAGACCCAGGACGTCCCCGAGGCGCAGCTGGACGACCTGTCGTGGGCCGACGTGGTGATCTTCGGGACCCCGACCCGGTACGGCGTGATGGCCGCCCAGCTCAAGCAGTTCATGGACACCACCGGGCCGCTGTGGTCGCAGGGCGCCCTGGCGGACAAGGTCTATTCCGCGTTCTGCTCGACGGCCACCTCGCACGGCGGGCAGGAGGCCACGCTGCTGTCGATGTTCAACGTCTTCTACCACTGGGGCGGGATCGTGGTGACCCCCGGCTACACCGACCCGAGCCAGTTCGTCGCCGGCAACCCCTACGGCGCCTCGCACACCAGCAACAACGGCGAGACGGCGCCGGACGACATCGCGCTCGGTGCCACCGCGTTGACCGCCAAGCGCGCGGTGCGGATCGGTGCGGCGCTGAAGGCGGGCCTGGCCGGCTGACCCGGCGCCGCCGGTACCGGCGCTGCGGTAGGTCGGCTGTACCGGTGCGACCGGCGGCCCGGACGGGGGCTCTCGACCCGTCCGGGCCGCCGGTCGCAGCACCCCTACCCCCGATCGGGGCGGCTATGCACGCTCGGCCGTTCCCGAAAACCTGCCGTGCGCCGTCGACGGTCGTCCCGCCGGCGCCGGCAGCAGCCCGCCCAGCAGGTCGGCGAGGACGGCCACGCCGTCGGGGCTGAGCACGGACTCCGGATGGAACTGCACCCCCGCGAACCCGCGCCCGCGCAGCGCGTGCACCGCGCCGTCCGCCGCGTCCCGGGCCAGCTCCACCGGGCCGTACGGGGTGTCCAGCCGGTCGGCGTCGGCGCGCGCCGTGAAGGTGGCGTAGAAGCCGACCCGCCGGCGCGTGCCGAAGACGTCCACCTCCCGCTGGAGCCCCTGGTAGGGCGCGTCCCGGCGGTGCGGCGCCAGCCCGAGCAGGCCGGCGAGCAGTTGGTGGCCCAGGCAGACGGCCAGGGTCGGCCGGCCCTCGGCGAGCAGCCCGGCGAGCAGCCCGCGCATCGTGCGCATCTTCGGTTCGGTGGTGCTGCCCGGGTCGCCCGGACCGGGGCCGACCACCACCAGGTCGTGGCCGTCCACCGCACCGGCGGCGTGCCACGGCCGCAGCGTCACGGCCAGGCCGAGCGCGCCCAACTGGTGGGCCAGCATGCCGGTGAAGGTGTCCTCGCCGTCGACGATCAGCGCCCGCCGGCCGGCCAGCCCGGGCAGGCCACCGGCGCCCGGCGAGCGCTGGTCGAGCCAGAACCGGGCCAGCGGCGCGTTGCGCGCGGCCAGCGCGGCCCGCACCTGCGGGTCGTCGGCGAGGCGTACGGCGGGCTCCGGGCCACCGGCGGGCGCCTGCGGGCCGAGGCCGAGCGCGGCCAGCACGCCGGCCGCCTTGGCGTGCGTCTCGGCCACCTCGCCCTCGGCGGTCGAGTGCCGCACCAGGGTGGCCCCGACCGGCACCCGCAGCTCGCCGGCGGGGGAGATCTCGGCGGTACGGATCAGGATCGGCGCGTCCAGGCTCTGCCGGCCGGCGTCGTCGTGGCCGAGCAGCGCCAGCACCCCGGCGTAGTAGCGCCGCCCGGTGCCCTCGTGCCGGGCGATGACCCGGCAGGCGTTCTCCATCGGGCTGCCGGTGACCGTGGGCGCGAACATCGTCTCCCGCAGCACCTCCCGCACGTCCTTCGTGCCCCGGCCGGCGAGCAGGTACTCCGTGTGGGCCAGGTGGGACATCTCCTTGAGATACGGCCCGACCACCTGGCCGCCGTGCTCGGCGACCGTGGCCATCATCTTCAGCTCCTCGTCGAGCACCATGTACAGCTCCTCGACCTCCTTGGGGTCGGCGAGGAAACGCAGCAGCGCGGCCCGGTCGGCGCCCGCGCCGGTGTGCCGGAAGGTGCCGCTGATCGGGTTCATCATGACCAGGCCGTCGTCGACGCTGACGTGCCGCTCCGGGCTGGCCCCGACCAGGATCCGGGTGCCGGTGTGCACCAGGAAGGTCCAGTACGCCCCGCGCTCGCCCCGCAGCAGCCGGCGCAACGCGGCGAGCGCGGCGACCAGCGGCGGGCCCTGCACGGTGGCGCGCAGGCAGCGGTGGATGACGAAGTTGGCACCCTCGCCGCGCCCGATCTCCTCGGCGAGCACCCGGCCGACGGTGGCGGCGTACTCGTCGTCGGTGATGTCGAAGGCGGCGTCGGCGGTGCGCACGGGCACGTCGGGCAGCGCGGCGAGCGCCTCGGCCAGGGCGACCCGCTCGTGCCGGTCGATTTCGAGGAACTCCAGCGGGACGCCGTCGTCGACGCAGGCGAAGCCCCGCTCGGTGATCTGCCGGTAGGGCACCAGCGCCAGCGTCCGGGGGCCGGGCACCCCGCCGGGCAGGGGGAGGTCGGCGAGCCGGCCCGCCGTGCGTACCGCGCCGGTGAACAGCTCCAGGTGTGCGGCGCCCTCGCGGCGGACGAGCGCGAACGGGCCGGGGTCGCCGCCGCCGGCGACGGCGGCGAGCAACTCGGTCAGGTGGGTCATCGGGTCTCCTCGGGCCGGGCGGCGCCCGGCGGGGCGACCGGGAGGGCCGGGGAGAGACCGGCGGCCGCCTCGTCGGGCGGCCGCGTGGGAAGCTACGCGCGGGGGATGGCCGCCGGGTCGGCGGGCCACCAGCAGGACAGGTGCGCGGGCATGCGATCACCCTACGGCCCCGCGCGGGCACCGGAAAGCCGATCGGGCGTACGGCCCACGCGCTGGGACGCCGTGGCGAGCCGCACCGGGTAACTTGACCCGCGATGAACATTCTCGCGCTCGACCTGGGCACCTCCTCGGTACGCGGACTCGTGCTGGACACGGACGCCCGCCCGCTGCCCGGCGCGCTGGCCCGGCGCAAGGTGAGCCTCGTCGCGCACGACGACGGCACCGGCACGCTGGACGGCCCCGGCTACCTGGCCTGCCTGGTGGCGTGCCTGGACGAGCTGGCCGCCGCCGGCCACCTGCGCGACGTGTCGCTGGTGGCGACGTCCGGGCAGTGGCACTCGGTGGTCCCGCTCGGCGCCGACGGCGCGCCCCTCGGGCCGGTGCTGACCTGGCTGGACACCCGTCCCGAGGTGCCCGCCGGGGTGGCCGGCCCGGCCGACCCGGTCGACTTCCACCGGCGCACCGGCACGTGGTGGCACCGCTGCTACTGGTCGGTCCGGCTGCCCTGGCTGCGGGAACACACCGGCGGTCGGGTCGCCCGGTTCGCCGGCCTGGCCGAGTACGTGCTGGGCGAGCTGCTCGGCTCGGCGCCCATGTCGATCTCCCAGGCCTCCGGCACGGGCCTGCTCGACCTGCGGACGCTGGACTGGGACGCCGAGGCGTGCGCGCTGGCGGGCAGTCACGCCGAGGAGCTGCCCGAGCTGGCCCCGGCCGGGTGGCGCGGCCGGCTGCGGCCGGCGTACGCGCGGCGTTGGCCGCAGCTCGCCGACGCGCCCTGGGCCGGTCCGGTGGGCGACGGCGCGGCGTCGAACGTCGGCTCGGGCTGCGTCGAGCCGGGCCGGGTCGCGGTGACGGTCGGCACGTCGGCGGCGGTGCGGCTGGTGCAGCGCGTCCCGGCGGGGCAGGCCATGCCGCCGCTGCCCGAGGAGCTCTGGCGCTACCGGGTCGACCACGACCACGTGGTGACCGGCGCCGCGTACTCCTCCGGCGGCAACCTCTTCGCCTGGGCCGACCGGGAGCTGCGGCTGCCCGGGGGCAGCGAGCTGGAGGCGGCCCTGGCCCGGGTGCCGCACGACAGGACCCTGCCGGTGAACGTCCGCTTCGGTGGGGACCGGCCGCCCGGGATGTCCCCGGCCGGCTCGGGCGCGCTGGGTGGCCTGAGCTTCGGCACCACCGCGGTGGAGATCCTGGCGGGGCTGATGAGGGGCCTGTGCGACATGGTCGTCGGCGACCTCGTCGTGCTGGAGTCCACCGTGGACGAGTCGGTCGAGGTGGTGCTCGGCGGGGGAGCGGTGGCGGCCTCCAGCTGGTGGCGTTCGTCGTTCGCGGCGGCGCTCGCGCCCCGGCCGGTGTGGTACGGGCGCAACCCGGAGGTCGGGGCGAGCGGCGCGGCGCTGGTGGCCCTGGGCCGCATCGGTGACGCCTCCCGGCTCGCCGCCATCGTCCGGACGGACGAGACCGCCTCACCCTCCTGAGTAGCACCTCAGCCCGCCCCGTTGACACGGCTAGCGGGCCTGGTTGGATGGACTCCGCTCCCCGGTCGCGGCGGACGCGGGACAGGGAGGGGGTAGGTGTGGGGGCAGGTCCGGAACCGTCCGACGACGGGGTGTCGCAGCACCGTCGGCGTCGGTTCGACGTCCGGGTCGTGCCCCACCGTCGCCGCTCCCCGTTCCGGCTGCGGGACTGGCGGATGCGCACCAAGCTCGTCACCGTGCTGGTCATCCCGTCGGTCGCGTTCCTGGTGCTGGCCGGCGTACAGACCCACACCCTCGTCGGGCGGACGACCGCGTTGGGCGACTTCGCCCGGCAGGTCGGCATCGGCCGGGAGATCGTCGCGCTGGTGCACCAGCTCCAGCAGGAACGCGACCGGGCCGCCGGTGAGCTGGGCGAGCTGCGCCGAGGCGGCGCGGGCGCCGACCGGGACGCGGCGATCGTGGTGCTGAGGCCCTTGCAGGCCGCCACCGACCAGGCGCTGCGCGACCTGCGCCGGGCCGCCGGGCCGCTGGCCGACGCCGACGCCTCCTGGCGGGTCGCCTACTCGGAGGTGCTGGAGGCCTACGACCAGGTCGTCTACATCCGGGCCGCGATCCCCCCGGCGGTGCTGGGCAGCGACACCAT
Organism: Micromonospora sp. CNZ303; assembly: GCF_004345505.1. Taxonomy (NCBI): domain Bacteria; kingdom Bacillati; phylum Actinomycetota; class Actinomycetes; order Micromonosporales; family Micromonosporaceae; genus Micromonospora; species Micromonospora sp. CNZ303. Next base: position 111,941 of record NZ_SLVT01000016.1, read on the forward strand.
CCTGAGCAACTACCACCGGGTCGTCGACGCGCTGCTGCGCCTGCTCGCCGAGCCCTCGCCGGGCGAGGACCGGCCCGCGCTCAGCGACGCGGTGCTGCGCTACGTGCAGCTCGCCCGGGTCAAGGAGCTCTCCTCACGGGTCCGGGCCCAGCTCTACGAGGCCGCCCGCGCCGGCCGGTACGGCGTGGAGGACCAGGTGGTCCTGACCGACCTGCGCGCCCAGCAGTTGACCGCCCTGGGCGCGTTCCGGGTCGCCGCCACCGCCGAGCAGGTCCGCCGCTACGACGAGACCTCGACGGATCCGGGGTTCATGACGGCAACCCGGTTGGAGGAGCAGAGCCTGGTGACCGGGGCCGCCGCGCCGAGCGTGCTGCCGGCGCCGCAGTGGTGGGCGGCCGGCGAGCAGCGTCAGGAGCTGCTCCGCCGCATCGAGGCGTCGGTGCTCGACGACGCCGTACGGCAGGCCGACGACGTGAGCGCGACGCAGCTGCGGGCCACGCTGCTGGTCGTCGGCAGCATCCTCGCGGTGCTGCTGGTAGCCCTGCTCATCTCCGTCCTCGTCGGCCGGTCCATGGCCCGGTCGATGCGGCTGCTGCGCGGCCAGGCGCTGCGGATCGCCCAGCTGGAGCTGCCGGACGCCCTGGACCGGCTGCGTACCGTGACCGGGGGCGTCCCGGAAATCGAGGTCCCGCCGGCGGTGGTCCGTTCGCTCGACGAGATCGGCGAGCTGGCGGAGGCGTTCGTCGCGGTGCACCGCAGCGCGGTCAACGTCGCGGTCGAGCAGGCGACCACCCGGCGCAATGTCAACGCGATGTTCGTCAACCTCGCCCGGCGCAGCCAGGTGCTCGTGGAGCGCCAGTTGGAGCTGCTCGACGAGCTGGAGCGCGAGGAGAGCGATCCGGACCAGCTGGAGAACCTCTTCAAGCTCGACCACCTGGCCGCCCGCATGCGGCGCAACGACGACAGCCTGCTGGTGCTCGCCGGGACCGAGGCGACCCGCCGGTGGAACCGGCCGGCGGCGCTCGGCGCGATGCTGCTCGCCGCCAGCGCCGAGATCGAGCAGTACCAGCGGGTCCGGCACGGGGCGGTCGCCGACCTGCACGTCGTCGGCCACGCCGTCGGCGAGCTGGTCCACATCCTCGCCGAGCTGCTGGAGAACGCCACCTCGTTCTCCCGTCCCGACACGGTCGTGGCGGTCACCGCCCGGGCCGAGGGCGCCGGCGCGGTCATCGAGATCACCGACCGGGGGCTCGGCATGAGCCCGGCGGCGTTGGCCGAGGCGAACGCCGTCCTGGCCACCCCGCCGGCCGCCGACGTGGCGACGGTCGAGCGGATGGGCCTGTTCGTGGTCAGCCACCTGGCCGCCCGGCTCCGCGTCGAGGTGCGCCTGGCCGGCGGCGAGGGGGGCCTCGTCGCCCGGGTACGGCTGCCCGGTGGCCTGCTGGCACCGGCGCCCGAGCGGGAGGCGCCCGTCACGGCCCGGATGCTGGCCGCCACGGCGTGGGACGGGGCGCCGCCCGATGGGTTGCCGGTGGCCGGGCGGCCGCCGGCGTGGGGCGGGGTGCGACCGGCGGGCGAGCTGCCGGCGGCCGGGCGGCGGGCCGAGGCCCCGCCCCGGCAGGCCCGGTCGGTCCCGGTGCGGGCCGAGGACGTGCTCGCCCCTGCGGCCCGGCCGCCCGCGTCGACCGGCGGGGGCTGGTGGTCCCGGCAGGGGCCGTCGCCCGGTCCGGTGCCGGGGGCCTCGCCCACGCCGCCGGCCGTGCCGGTCACCGGCGGGACCAACGACCGCGGCCTGCCCGTCCGGGTGCCGATGGCGCAGCTCTCCGCCGTCACCCGGCCGGCCCGGCCGGAGCAGCCGGCGGTACGCCACGACCCGGACCCGGAGGCGGTCGGGGGGATGCTGTCCCGGTTCTACAGCGGGGTACGGCGGGCCGAGGCCGAGGACACCACGGAGATTTCCATGCCGCCGGGCGGCGTACGCACCGAAGGGGGACAGCGATGACGACGTTGAGCCGGGAGGCCCGCGACCTGAGCTGGCTGGTCAGCGGGTTCGCGGAGCGGGTGCCGGGGGTGGTGCACGCCATCGTGGTCTCCTCCGACGGCCTGCTGGTCGCCATCTCCGACCACCTGCCCCGGGACCACGCCGACAAGCTCGCGGCCGTGACCTCGGGACTGATGAGCATCACCGCGGGCGCGGCGCAGATGTTCGACGGGGACGTCGTCAAGCAGACGGTCGTCGAGATGGGGCGCGGCTACTTCCTGGTCATGCAGGTGCGTGACGGTTCCATCCTGGCCACGCTGGCCGGGGCGGAGGCCGACATCGGTGTGGTCGGCTACGAGATGGCGCGGCTGGCCAAGCAGGCGGGGGAGATGCTCACCCCGGCGCTGCGGGCGGAACTCCAGCAGGCCCTGCCCCGCTGACCGGGTCGGCGCGCCCGCCCGGCGTCCACCCGGCGGGCGCGCCGACGGCGTCCACCCCGGCGCCGCCGAGCGGCGCCGGGGTGGCGGATGCCGGGCGGTCAGAGTCCGTTGGCGGCGATGACCTGGCGGTACCAGTGCGCGCTGCGCTTGAGCACGCGCTGCTGGGTCTGGTAGTCCACGTGGACCAGGCCCCAGCGCTCGTCGTAGCCCGCGTCCCACTCGAAGTTGTCGAGCAGGGACCACACGTGGTAGCTCTCCAGCGGCACACCGGCGGCCATGGCCCGGTGCACGGCGGCGAGGTGGTCGCGCAGGAAGGTGACCCGGCCGGCGTCGTCGACCGTGCCGTCGGCGTCGAGGGTGTCCGGGGTGGGCAGGCCGTTCTCGGTGACGGTCAGCGGGATCGGGCCGTAGTCGCGGGTCACCCGGGTCAGGATGTCGTACATCCCGTCGGGGTGGATCTGCTGCCAGGAGGCCTGTGAGGTGGGCCAGCGCCCGACCGTCGCGCCGTCGCCGGTGACGTAGTAGGGCGTGTAGTACTGCACGGCGAGCAGGTCGACCGGCGCGGCGATGGTCGCCAGGTCGCCGTCGCGGATGCCGCGGACCAGCCGGCTGTCGGGGCCGAGGTCGTCCAGCACGTCCTGCGGGTACTGGCCGGTGAGGATCGGGTCGAGGTAGAGGCGGTTCTCGTAGCCGTCGTAGAGCCGGGCGGCCCGGGCGGCCTCGGGCGAGTCGTCGGCCGGGTAGCAGGGGTGCAGGTTGAGCGCCGGGCCGATCCGGCCGGAGCCGGTGGCGCGGAACGCCGCCACGGCGAGTCCGTGGGCCAGGTGGAGGTGGTGGGCGACCAGGTACGCGGCGTCCGGGTCCTGCCGGCCCGGGGCGTGGTGACCTTCGAGGTAGCCGTTCTGCACCACCGTCTTCGGCTCGTTGACGGTCAGCCACACCGGCACCCGGTCGCCGAACGCGCGGAAGACGATCTCGGCGTAGTCGGCGAACCGGTGGGCGACGTCGCGCGACTCCCAGCCACCGGCGTCCTGGAGGGACTGCGGCAGGTCCCAGTGGAACAGCGTCGCCATCGGCGCGATGCCCCGCTCGTGCAGCCCGTCGACGAGACGGCGGTAGAAGTCGAGCCCGCGCTGGTTGGGCGCGCCGGTGCCGTCGGCCTGTACGCGCGGCCAGGAGATGGAGAACCGGTAGCTGTCCAGCCCGATGTCGCGCATCAGGTCCAGGTCCTCGGCGTACCGGTGGTAGTGGTCGGCGGCGACGTCGCCGGTGTCGCCGTTGCGGGTGCGGCCCGGCGTGTGGCTGAACGTGTCCCAGATCGACTCGCCCCGGCCGTCCTCCTTGGCCGCGCCCTCGATCTGGTAGGCGGAGGTGGCCGCCCCCCAGCCGAAGCCCGGCGGGAAGCGCAGGCCGGCCGACGGCGTCTCGTCGGCGCGCGGCGCGGGGCCGGTCGTGGCGGCGGGGGCGGTGGCGGAGAGCGCGGCGCCCTGGGGCGGGCGCGGGGTGGGCATCGACATCGGTTCTCCTCATGGTCTGCGTGGCCACCGCCGGGCCGGGAGCGCTCCCAGCATAGGGCAGGAGCCGCCGGCCGGTCGCGTCCGCCCGGCCGGGCGAAGGGCGATCGGGGACGGCGGAGGGTGCGTGCGTGCTGCGCCCGTGGCGGCGGTGCGGGAGCGGTGGCGCGCGGTGGCGCCGGCGCTCGGGTGGCCGGCCGCGGGACGCGGGGCGCCGGGGCGCGGGGCGTCGACCGGGCGGTACGGGCGGACAGCGGACGAGGCCGGTCGGAACGGCGACACGGCCAGTCCCGTCGGCCTCTTTTCCCGCCGTGGCGGGAGGTTTAGTGTGTGGGGACGGGGGAGGGCAACCCCCGTCCCCACCATTGCTGCACACGCACGGGCGGAATTGGCGTCCTGTCGTGCGTGTCGCGCGGGAGCCGGGCCACGCGAGTGGCTAGAGGATCCACCTCCCTCCATGTCGGTGGGAACGGCTGACGGCGGTGTCCGGGCTGGCCCGCCGTCAGCCCTCGGGCTGAGTCCCCGGGGTCCGTCGTGGACGGACTCCGGGTGATCTTTTAATTGGATCTCCGTCGATGGAAGCGCTCCCATCGACCGATGCTGCGACTGTAACGCCCGTCACGGCTTTGTGAAAGCCCCAAAACGAGATCGAAACATGTTGCTGCTTCGGTGCGCCCCCGGCCATTGTGGGAGCGCTTCCATGCATGGCACACTGTCGCCACCGCGACGCGGAGCCAGATCGCGCAAGCGTGGGTCGCCGAGGGCAGCCGGTGTCTCCGGTACGGCATCCGACGCAGTCGGTGGAGCAGCCGCCCCGCAGGGGGCGCCGCCCGCCGTACCCCGGCCCCGGGCCGGGGCGACCACCATCCCGGGTGCCCCCGAATTCCCCGTTCGCGGGAGGGCGCCCCGCCGGGGCCCTTCGTCCCCGGCCAGGTCCGAGGAGACACCGCGCACATGAGAAATCTGGCAAGACGTCGCCGCCTGGCGATGGTCGCCGCCGCCGCGCTCGCCGTCGGCGGGGTGACCCTGCCGGCCGGCGCCGCACAGGCCGCCCCCGCCTGCGACGTGGTCTACGCGACCAGCGACTGGAACAACGGCTTCACCGCCAACGTCACCCTCAAGAACCTCGGCGACCCGATCAACGGCTGGACGCTGAAGTTCGCCTTCCCCGGCGACCAGCGGGTTACCCAGGGCTGGTCGGCCAAGTGGAGCCAGACCGGCAACCAGGTCACGGCCACCAACGAGTCCTACAACGGCAACCTCGGCACCGGCGCCTCGACCAGCATCGGCTTCAACGGCTCGCACGGCGGCACCAACCCGAAGCCGACGTCCTTCTCGGTCAACGGCGTCACCTGTGGCGGCACGCAGCAGCAGCCGCCGACGGTCGCGCTGAACGTGCCGGCCGGCCCCTTCGAGGCCCCCGCCGACGTGCCGCTGAGCGCCACCGCCAGCGACCCGGACGGGACGATCAGCAAGGTCGAGTTCTACCGCAACGGCCTGCTGGTCAACACCGACACCACCGCCCCGTACGGCTACACGCTGGAGGACCTGCCCGCCGGCGCGTACACCGTGCAGGCCAAGGCGTACGACAACGCGAACCTGACCGCCACCGCGGAGAAGGCCTTCACCGTCACGGCGGCGTCCGGGCCGGTGCTGGTCGCCACCCCGTCGGCGGTGAGCGTGACCGAGGGCGGCAGCTCGACGGTCAACCTCAAGCTCAGCGCCGCGCCGACGGCCAACGTGCCGGTCTCGCTGTCCCGCACCGGCGACACCGACATCACCGTCTCGCCGGCCTCGGTGACGCTGACCCCGAGCAACTGGAACACCGGGGTGAACGTGACCGTCGCGGCGGCCGAGGACGCGGACACGCTCGGCGGCACCGCCACCGTCACCGCCTCGGCCACCGGCTACGCGCCGCTGGCGATCACCGCCACCGAGATCGACAACGACACCGGCGGCGGGGACAACACCTACGTCAAGCGGTTCCTCGACCAGTACGGCAAGATCAAGAACTCGGGCTACTTCAGCCCCGAGGGCGTGCCGTACCACTCGATCGAGACGCTGATCGTCGAGGCGCCCGACCACGGGCACGAGACGACCTCCGAGGCGTTCAGCTTCTGGCTCTGGCTGGAGGCCCAGTACGGGCGGGTGACCCAGAACTGGGCGCCGTTCAACAACTCCTGGAACGTCATGGAGAAGTACATCATCCCGTCGCACGCCGACCAGCCCACCGCGGGCGCGGCCGGCACCGCGCAGTACGCCGCCGAGCACGACCTGCCCAGCCAGTACCCGTCGCAGCTGGAGCCGAACGTGCCGGTCGGCCAGGACCCGCTGCGCTCGGAGCTGCAGAACACCTACGGCACCGGTGACATCTACGGCATGCACTGGCTGCTCGACGTGGACAACACCTACGGCTACGGCCGCTGCGGCGACGGCACCACCCGGCCGGCGTACATCAACACCTTCCAGCGGGGCACCCAGGAGTCGGTGTGGGAGACCGTGCCGCAGCCGTCCTGTGACACCTTCGCCCACGGCGGCCGCAACGGCTACCTCGACCTGTTCGTCAAGGAGGCGAACGCGCCGGCGAAGCAGTGGAAGTACACCAACGCCCCCGACGCCGACGCCCGCGCCGTGCAGGCCGCGTACTGGGCCCTTACCTGGGCCAAGGAGCAGGGCAAGGAGGCCGACGTGGCGGCCACCGTGGCCAAGGCCGCCAAGATGGGCGACTACCTGCGCTACGCCATGTTCGACAAGTACTTCAAGAAGATCGGCAACTGCGTCGGGGCCGCCACCTGCCCGGCCGGCACCGGCAAGGACTCGGCGCACTACCTGATGTCCTGGTACTACGCCTGGGGCGGCGCGTACGAGCCGAACCAGAACTGGTCGTGGCGGATCGGCTCCAGCCACAACCACTTCGGCTACCAGAACCCGTTCGCGGCCTGGGCGCTGACCAACATCAACGAGCTCAAGCCCAAGTCGCCGACCGCGGTCGCCGACTGGACCAAGAGCCTGGAGCGGCAGCTGGAGTTCTACACCTGGCTCCAGTCCGCCGAGGGCGGCATCGCCGGCGGCGCCACCAACAGCTGGGGCGGCCACTACGGCCAGCCGCCGGCCGGCACGTCGACCTTCTACGGCATGTTCTACGACGTCGACCCGGTCTACAACGACCCGCCGTCGAACCAGTGGTTCGGCATGCAGGCATGGTCCATGCAGCGCATCGCCGAGCTGTACCTGGAGACCGGCAACGCCAAGGCCAAGGCGCTGCTGGACAAGTGGGTGCCGTGGGCGATCGCCAACACCACGCTGGGCACCAACTGGTCGATCCCGTCGGACATGAAGTGGACCGGCCAGCCGACCACCTGGAACCCGGCCAACCCGCAGCCCAACACCAACCTGCACGTCGAGGTCACGGTCAAGGGCCAGGACGTCGGCATCGCCGCCGCCTACGCCCGCACCCTCATCGCGTACGCGGCGAAGTCGGGCAACGCGGCGGCGAAGAACACCGCCAAGGGGCTGCTGGACGCGCTGCACGCGGCCAGCGACGCCCAGGGCGTCTCCACCGTGGAGAAGCGCGGCGACTACCGCCGCTTCGACGACGTCTACGACGCCAGCACCGGGCAGGGCCTCTACGTGCCGCCGGGCTGGACGGGGACCATGGCCAACGGTGACCCCATCGCCGCGGGCAAGAGCTTCCTCGACATCCGCTCCTTCTACAAGAACGACCCGGCCTGGCCGAAGGTCCAGGCGTACCTGAACGGCGGCCCCGAGCCGGAGTTCAAGTACCACCGGTTCTGGGCCCAGGCGGACGTCGCCATGGCGTACGCCGACTACGGAAAGCTGTTCCCCAACGGCTGACCGACTCCTCCGGGTGGGTGGCGCGGCCCGCCCACCCGGAGGCCGGCCGGGCGGGCCTGGGGGAACGGAGACGCCCGGTCGGCGGACGGCCTGACTCCCACGGTCAGGCCGGGGTGGGCCGGTCAACCGGCCGACGCAGCGGGGCAGCCGGCCCACCCCACCGCACCCGGATATGCACCGGGTGCGAAAACGCCCGAAAAACCGGCCACCACGGGATCACGCATGGGGCCGGGACGGAGTAACGTACGTCACCGGAGAGGCCGCTCCCCCCGTGGCGGCCTCTCCCTTACTTTCCCGCCGGCTCCACCGGCGCACGGGCCGGCACGACCGGGTGGCGCAGCCCCGGGTGACCGGCCGGCAACGACCGGCGCACCACCACCCAGCTCACGGCGAGCACCGCCGCCACCAGCGGCCAGGACAACACGACCCGGGCCACCGTCAGCGCGACCACCTGACCGCCGAGCCACAGCGGCAGGAACACCGCCACCCGCAGCACGTATGACGCCGCCCATGCCCAGCTGCCCCGGCCGTACGCGCGCAGCAGCGCCGGATCCCGCCGCCACCTGGTCCGCTGGCCGAGCGCGACGCCCACCACCGTCCCGAGCAGCGGCCAGCGCACCACGATGCTGACCACCCAGGCCAGCGCGCTCGCCGCGTTCGACAGCAGCTGGACGAGGAAGAAGTCCTCGGCGCGACCGGTGCGCAACGCGACAAGCGCGGCCACGCAGACGGCCAGCAGCCCGATCAGCACCGAACGCGGCCGGTCGCCCCGGTGCAGCCGCCAGCCGGCCAGCGCGGCGCCGGTGACCACGGCCGCGCCCACCCCGCCCCACAGCGAGTGCCCGCCGAGCAGCCAACCGAGGGCGAACGCCACCGGCGGCAGGCTGGCGTCGACCGCGCCCCGGCGCCCGCCGAGCAGGTCCGCGAGTGTCTCCGGCCGGTCCGTCGGGGCCGGCGCACCCTCCGGTGTACGCGTCACCGCACCCTCCTCACGTCCGTCACCAACCTAGCCGTAGCCGGGCGACAGGCCACCCGCCGACCGGGCCGCGCCTGCCGCTACGGTGTGCGGGTGCGAACGACGCCGAGGGGTTGGACCGCGGTCTGGTTGGTCGTCCTGGCGCTCGTCCAGGCGGCGGCCTTCATCGCCGTGTGGCGGGTCGCCGTGCACGTCGAGATCGGCCAGTGGGTCGACACCGTCGCCCTGACCGGCAACCGGATCGGGCAGGACCACATCGAGGAGCCGGTGAACCGGCTCCTCAACGCCATGTCGGTCGTCTCGCTGCTGGCGGCGACCGCGGTGATCGGCTTCATCGCCCTGATCCGGGGCCGGATCGCCCTGGCCGTCACGGCCACCCTCCTGATCGCCGGCGCCAACGCCACCACCCAGTTGCTCAAGTACGGCCTGGCCCGGCCCGACTTCGGCATCGACCCCGAACGGATCTACGCCGGCAACAGCCTGCCCAGCGGGCACGCCACGGTCGCCGCCTCGGTGGCGGTGGCCCTGGTGCTCGTCCTGCCGCGCAAGGTGCGGGTGCTTGGCGCCTTCCTCGGCGCCGGCTACGCCGCGATCGCCGGGGTGGCCACCCTCTCCGCCGGCTGGCACCGGCCCAGCGACGCGGTGGCCGCGTTCCTGGTGGTCGGGGTCTGGGCGGCGCTGGCCGGGCTGGTGCTGCTGATCACCCAGCGGGAACAGGCGCAGGTGGAGTCGGCCGACGCCCACCGGGTCGCCGCGACGGTGCTCGGCGTCGGCGGCGTACTGGCGGTGGTGGCCTGCGGGTTCGCCCTCTCCTGGCTGGTCGACCTGCGCGCCACCCCGCCCAGCGAGCTGGCCCGCAGGCCCCTCCTCGTCGGCTACGCCGGCAGCGCCGCCGGGATCGCCGGCACGATGGGCGTGGTCATGGCGCTGGTGCTCGCCGCCGTGCACCGGCTGGTGCCCCGGGTCAAGGGCTGACCGCTCAGCGGGAGTAGGTGCCGACCATCGTTCCGCTCGCGGTGTCCCGCTCGACGAGCAGGCGGTGCACCTCGTCCGCCCGCGGCGTCCCGGGCAGCTCCAGCGGCCGGTCCAGCGCGTAGAGCCGGAAGAAGTACCGGTGGGGATCGTCGCCCTGGGGCGGGTGCGGGCCACCCCACCCGGTGGTGCCGAAGTCGTTGGGCCATTCGCGGCCGCCCAGGGGCACGCCGCCCTCCGGTGCCCCGGCGGCGCTCGGCGCGATCCCGGTGACCAGCCAGTGCAGGAACGGCGTCCTACCCGCGTCCGGGTCCTCGACGAGCAGCACCAGCTCGGCGGCGGACTCCGGCACCCGCTCCCACTCCAGCGGGGGCGAGACATTGCCGCCCTCCTTCGAGAAGCGGCTCGGCAGTATGTCGTGGTCGTTGAACGCGGTGCTGCGCAGCATGATCCCGGCCATCCCTGGCGCTCCTTCCGTCGGCCCGGCCGCGCGCGTACCCGCCGGACGGGCCCCGAAACGGCCGCCCCGGTGTGAGAGGGTCGGGCGGGACGGGGGAGGGGACCATGGAGAGCGTACGGGCGGCGTTCCGGGACGAGTGCGAGCGCCTCGGCGAGGTGCTGCGCGGCGTCGACGAGGCGGATCTCGACCGGCCGACCGACTGCCGGCCGTGGACCGTACGCGAACTGCTGGCCCACGTACGCACCGGCGCGGGCCGGCTGGTCGACATGCTCGCCGCGCCCGCCCCGTCCCGCGCCGAGGTCGACGCCGCCGCCTACTACGGCGCCGCCAAGTTCACCCCGTCCGTGGACGCCGCCCGCGTCGACAGCGGCCGGCGGGAGGCCCGGGAACTCGACGGGGCGGCCCTGGTGGCCGACTTCGACCGGGCCTGGCGGGCCGCCCTCGACGCCGTCGACGCCGCACCACCGGGTCGGGTGGTGCGCACCCGGCACGGCGACGCGATGGCGCTCGGCGAGTTCCTGCGTACCCGCGTGGTGGAGGTCGGCGTGCACGGCCTGGACCTGGCGGCGGCGCTGGAGCGGCGGCCGTGGCTGACGCCGACGGCGGCGGAGGTCGTCGCCGGCCTGCTCACCGGCGGGCGGCCGGTCCCGCCCGGGCTGGGCTGGGACCGGCTCACGCTGATCCGCAAGGCGACCGGCCGGGTCGGCCTCACGGGCCGCGAGCGGGCCGTCGTCGACGCCGCCGGCTTCCGCTGGCTCTCCTTCGGCGGCTGAGGCGGGCGGGCCCCGAGCCGGCACCGGGCCCGGCCCGGCGGGCGGGTCAGGCGTCGGCGCCGAGCGGGTCCGCCTCCGGGCGTGGGGCGGGCACGTGCGGGGCGGCCCTGCGCAGGTGGTCCAGCACGACCGGATCGATCCGGCCCGGCACCAGGCGCTCCTCCAGGTTCTCCAGGCCGGCCCAGGAGAAGAGCGCCTCCTCCGGCCGCGCCGGGTCGACCGGATGACCGAGCGCGCCCAGCAGCGCGCCGACCTCGGCGGCGACCGCGCCCGTCAGGTCGAGCAGGGTGGCCGGGTCGGGCCGGCCGAAGAGCAGGGTGTGCACCGCGAGCAGCCGCCCCAGCTCGGTCACCGGATCGGGGTGGTCGTCGACCCGCAGGTCGACCAGCACGTCGCCGGTGCCGTCGTATCCGCCGCCGCGCTCGACCACCAGCAGCCCGGCGCTCTGCCGGCCGCGTCGGTCCCCGCCGGCCCGGTCCCCGGCGCGCAACGCGGCCAGCAGCCGGTCGGGGAACGGCAGCGCGGCCCCGCCCAGCCAGGCGTCCCGGACCGCGTCGATCACCTGCGGGCCGACCAGGATGTTGCCCTGCGCCGCCCAGCCGTCGCCGGCCTGGCCGCCGGCCCAGGGATGGCAGCTCGGCCCGGTCCAGGTGGCGCCCACACCGGTGGCGGCCACCACGCCGAGCTGGCGGTGGTCCCGGTCCGGGTCGGCGGCGACCAGCCCGGCCACCACGTCGGCCGCGGCCACCCCGGTGCGCAGCAGCGTCAGCCCCTGCGGACGGTAGGCGAGGTTGACGTGCGCCTGGGTGGCGAGCGCGCCGACCTCGGCATCGGCGGCCGGCACGAGCGCGCCGGCGGCCAGGAACCGGCTGGCCACGACGACGCCGTGCTGGCGGCCGTCGGCGGAGCGGGCGACGAGCGAGAAGGTCACGCATGGAGACTATCCCGCGGCACCGGGTGTCGATCGTCGTGTGTCGATGGTTAGGGCGGTGGGGCCGCCGGCTCCGGCCGGGCGACCCCTGGCCCGAAGGGCGTCGGCGAGCGCGACCCCGGTCGACACGACGACGACCAGGGCCGCCGACCCCAGCTCCAGGAAGGCCGCCCTGCCCGTGTCCTTCGCGTGGAGGGTGAGGTGTCGCCTGCCGCTGGAGGCCATCGGTCAGCGGCCTCCACTCGCTTCGGGGCCCATCAGGCAGTCGTACCACCCGGGGGTGGCGGGCTCGCGGTATCCGGGAAAGTCACAGGATCTTGCTCCGCGGCCCGGCGAGCGGGCACCATCGACCGATGACGACGCGATGGGGCATGACCGTGCCGCTGGACGGCATCCCGCTCGCCGAGCACGCCGCGATCTACGCGGCCCTCGACCGGGCCGGCTTCACCGACGTGTGGTCCTCGGAGGTCAACGGGGCGGACGCCTTCACCCCGCTGGCACTCGCCGCCGCATGGCAGCCCCGGCTGCGCCTGGGCACCGCGATCACGCCGGTCTTCACCCGGGGCCCCGGGCTGCTGGCGATGAGCGCGGCGGCGCTGGCCGACGCCGCCCCGGGCCGGTTCGCGCTCGGCATCGGCGTGTCCTCGCCGGTCGTCGTGGGCAACTGGAACGCCGTGCCGTTCGAGGAGCCGTTCCGGCGCACCCGCGACGTGCTGCGGTTCCTGCGCGCGGCGCTGGCCGGGGAGACCGTCGACGAGGAGTACGACACCTTCGCCGTGCGCCGCTTCACCCTGGACCGTAAGCCGGCCGTGCCGCCGCCGGTGCTGCTCGCCGCGCTGCGCCCGGGGATGCTGCGGCTGGCCGGCGCCGAGGCCGACGGCGTCATCCTCAACTGGCTCGCCGCCACCGACGTGCCCCGGGCCCTCGCCGAGGTCGGCCAGCGGCGCCCCGGCTTCGAGGTGGCCGCGCGGATCTTCGTCTGCCCCACCGAGGACGCCGCGCACGCCCGCGCCCTGGGCCGCCGGCTCATCACCAGCTACCTCACCGTCCCCGCGTACGCCGAGTTCCACCGCTGGCTCGGCCGCCAGGAGGTGCTCGGGCCGATGTGGCGGGCCTGGGCCGCCGGGGACCGGCGCGGCGCCGGCGCGGCGGTGCCCGACGACGTGGTCGACGCGTTGGTGCTGCACGGCTCGCCGGAGCACTGCCACGAGCAGGTCCGCCGCTACGCCGACGCCGGCGTGGACGTACCGGTGCTGGCCCTGCTGCCCACCCCCGAACTCGCCGCCGGTGGCGCGGCGGCGCTGGGCGACCTGATCACGCGCCTGGGTGGGGGTGGGTCGCGGTGAACCTCACCGACCGGGTGGTGATCATCACCGGTGGGGCCGGCGGCATCGGCGCCGCCCTGGCCCGCCGCTTCGCCGCCGAGGGCGCCGCCGCCGTGGTGGTGGCCGACCTCGACGCCGACGCGGCGCGCGCGGTGGCCGACGACCTCGGCCCGGTCGCCCACGCCGTCGGGCTGGACGTGACCGACGAGGAGCAGGTCCGCGCGCTGGTCGCCGACACCGAGCAGCGGTACGGGCGCATCGACCTGTTCTGCGCCAACGCGGGCGTCACCTCCGGCGGCGGGATGGAGGTCGACGACGCCGGCTGGGACCGTGCCTGGCGGGTGAACGTGCTTTCCCACGTCTACGCGGCCCGCGCGGTGCTGCCGGCGATGCTCGCCCGGGGCGGCGGCTACCTGCTGCACACCTGCTCGGCGGCGGGCGTGCTGACCTCGGTCGGCGACGCGCCGTACGCCACCACCAAGCACGCCGCCGTCGGCTTCGCCGAGTGGCTCTCCGTCACCTACCGGGACCAGGGCGTCCGGATCAGCGCGCTGTGCCCGCAGGGCGTGGACACGCCCATGCTCGCCGACGGGCTGGCCGCCGGTCACCTGGGCGCGCGGGTCGTGGCCGCCTCCGGCGCGGTGCTCACCGCCGACCAGGTCGCCGACGCGGCGGTCGCCGGCATCGCCGAGGAGCGCTTCCTGATCCTCCCGCACCCCGAGGTCGCCGACTACGCCCGCCGCAAGGCGGAGGACCCGGACGGCTGGCAGTCCGGCCTGCGCAAGCTCGTCCGCCGCCTGCGATCCTGAGACCCGGCCGCGCGGATGCGGTCCTCTGCCGCGTCACGGCCGCGTCCGGCCGTGCGGGGCCGGGCTCGTTGACCCGGGACCGCGCCCAGCAGCGCCAGGAACCGGGGTTGTCCGTGCTGCCGCCGGTTGCCGTCACTCCGCCAGGTAGCCGGTAGCGGGGTCGATCTCGGCGAGGAAGCCGCGGATGGTCTCCTCCATCGCGGCCCGGCTCATCGGGGCGCCGGCAGCCCTGGAGAGGCCGAAGCCGTAGTCGTGCGGCCCGCTGAGCCAGTCGAAGTCGTACGTGCCCGGCTCCCCGGCCCGTACCCGCACCCGGAAGTCGTGCCCGTCGACCGTCACCATGACGGGATCACCGGCGTAGCGGGGCGACTGGTCCTCGACCAGGTCGTGACGACTCAGGCCGCGACCCCGGCCGGCCTGCTGTGGCTGGCGAGCCCGGGCGACATCGGGGGCTGTGGCGGCGACGGCGACGGCGATTGACGCAGGGCGCCTCCGCACGGCTCGCACCCGCGGTTCCTGCCCGGGACGGTCGATCACGCCTGAGCGCCGCTAGAAACTGCTGACCAGCTTGACGAACGCGTCGTCGATCTTCGCCGGGTCGCGGGCGTCGAACGCCTTGCCCGCGGACGCCTTGGCGATCCGGTCCAGCGTCCCGAAGTCGGACTTCTCGTCGAAGGCGATGCAGAAGATCTTGATCGGTCGCTCCGGATCCAACGCGACATCCTTCAGCAGCCGGGCGAGGTTGTTGTCCTTGGTGTACTCGTTCGTGCCGTCGGTCAGCACGACCACCGCGTTGATCCGGGACTGGTCGTAGTGGTCGAGCATGTGCCGGTGTGCCGCCCGTACGGTGGCGTACAGCGCCGTGCCGCCCTCGACGTGAAGATTCTTGATCTCTTTGCTGAGCGCCTTCTGGTCGAAGGGCGACAGGCGGACCTCCTCGCTGTACGGCGACCTCGGCCGCTGTGGGGTCTCGGACGAGAACGACCAGAGCGCGACCTTGTCCTCGGAGTTCAGGAGGCCGAAGCCTTTGGCGGCGGCCCTGGTCGCCACCTGGAACCGGGTCTGGTCACCGATCTTCGCGTTCATCGAGCCGGACGTGTCGACGGCCACGAGGATGTTGGCTTTCTTCCGCAGCGTGCTCCAGCCGGTGAGGATCGCCTTGACCACGGCGGGATCCGGCGGGTCGAAGTAGGTGAGGTTCTCGGCCCCCCGCCCGCCGACGGCGGCGATCAGCGGGCCGGCCGCGTTGCGCTCGTGGTCGCGGAACCCGTGCCGGCTGAAGCTCTGCTGCTGCGGCGGCTCCTGGAGGAACTCCAGGAAGTCGGCGGCGGCGTCACGTTGCTCCGGGCTGGCCGAGGGAAGCACCACGTACGGGTGGTCGAGGTTGAACGTGCCCTCCTTCGGGTATATCGCGACCAGCGGGACCCTCGGCTTCGCGCCCGGGGTCGGGCTCAGCTTCCCCTCGTTGTACTGGTAGACCAGTTCCTCCTGCGTCACCACTGCGCTCATGTCCGTCGGGGCCGCCGTGTCGGCGCTGGACAGGTCCGCCTCGGCGCGGTCCTTCAACAGGTCCACGATGTCGTCGCTGTAGTGGGACACGTTGGCCTCGATGCGGCGGACGAACTGGGTCACCGCCGGGTTCGCGATGTCGCTCTCGGTCAGGTCGCTGGCCCGGTTGATGGCCGCGTAGTAGCTCGCGATCGTGGCCGCCAGCCCGGAGGTGGACAGGTTCGGGTTGACCTTGCCGAAGCTGAACCGCCCCCAGTCGGGGCGACCGAAGGTGGCCCAGCCCGTGCGCCCGGACGAGCCCAGGACCTCACCCCAGCCGAGTGGGCCCTGTTGCTGGAGGTGCTTCCCCTTCGACTGCGGCATGGCGATCACCAGCGGGCTGTTCGCGATCGACGGATACCGGCCGGGGGTCTGCGCCGGGCGTCCGGCGGCCTCGTCCAGCAACGTCAACTGCCCGGTCCACAGGCTCGACGTCGGCAACCACACCTGCGGCCGTGGCAGGTTGGGCTGCTTGGCCGCCCAGTCGCCGGCCAGCGCGTCCGTCGAGGCACCGGAGGCGAGGCCGTGCACGGTCACCACGGCGCACCGGTCGCCGACTCGCCGATCGCTCTTGTTGTAGCGTTCCGCCAGCTCGCCGAGCAGCACGTCCTTCTCGATCGACGCGCTGACCTCCAGCGGCGTGCACCCGACATCCGCCGCCGGCCGGACGACCAGGTAGGCCGCCGCGATGACCGCGGATCCGGCCACGATGGCCGCGGCGTACGGCAGCCACGGTCGGGCAGTCGGTCGACCTGAAACCATCTGGTCCCTCCAAGGGGTGCGGTGGTGGCGTCGGCGATGGCCTGCCGGGTCGGCCGCTACCCGCCAGCCGTGTCCATCCCTGCCCCGGTGGACGACGCCTCGGCCGCCCACGCCCGGCCGTTCGATGAGCCGGCAGGGCCCGCCGTGCGCGGATCACCCGGACCCGGCGGCGTGGTGCCCGGCATCGCTGCCCTGTCAGCCCAGCCATTGCGACTCCACCGGATCCTTGACGAGCCGCGCCGAGGCGACGGACGACAGAGGTATGGTGCCACGGCCCGGCGGCACGAAAGCCGCTCGCCTTCGGCGTGTCGTGTCGTCTCGCGGTTCGACCGAAGTAACGATGGCGGTGGATTCGCCGCGCACGAGGGCGGTGAGTGGCTCGTCCGCCAGCAGCCGGTCGCTTGCGCGTCTGCACCGGCGCGGAGAACACCTCGTCGGCGGCGACGGGGTCTGCCACGGCCGTCGGCGTGGGTGCGGTTTTCCGCACCCCGGCGGTTGCGGGTGGCCCGCTGAGGCTGGCGGTCGACCTCACGACATCGAGGCGCGGGGGACGACGATCGAGATGCGCCTACGCGACGACGGCGTCGGCGGCGCCGACCCGCACGGCAGCGGCCTGCAGGGCCTCGCCCGCCGGGTGGCCGCGCTCGACGGCCGGTTCGACGTGCACAGCCCACCCGGGGGCCCCACGACGATCCGAGCGGAGCTGCCGTGCGCACAGTCCTCGCCGAAGACTCCACCCTGCTCCGCGAGGGGCTGGTCCGCCTCCTCGCCGACGAGGGACACCAGGTGCTGGCCGCCGCCGCGGACGCCGACCAGCTCGTCACCGCCGTCGAAGAGCACCGTCCCGACGTCGTCGTCACCGACGTCCGCATGCCGCCCACCAACACCGACGACGGACTGCGGGCCGCGCTGGAGATCCGCCGCCGGTGGCCCCACGTCGCCGTGCTCGTCCTGTCCCAGTACGTCGAGAAGCGCTACGCCGCGAAGCTCCTCGCCGACCGGTCCGAAGGCGTCGGCTACGTCCTGAAGGACCGCGTCGCCCAGGTCGAGGACTTCCTCGACGCACTCGACCGCGTCGCCGCCGGTGCCACGGCGCTCGACCCCGAGGTCGTCCGGCAGCTCATGTCCGCCACGAGCCACAGCGACCCGCTCAACCGCCTCACCCCGCGGGAACGCGACGTGCTGCACCACATGGCTCAGGGGCACACCAACGCCGCCATCGCCGAGCGCCTGCACGTGTCGCAGAGCGCGGTCGAGAAACACATCAACACCATCTTCGACAAGCTCGACCTCTCCCACGTGACCGGCTACAGCCGCCGGGTCCTCGCGATCCTGCACCACCTCGGCTCCTAGCCGCCCAGGGTCGCCGGCCCGTGCCGACCAGGCTGCGCGCGGGGCTCGCTCACAGCCGGACGATCTGACCCACGCGGGGCGGCGTCCGGCCGGCGAGCACCTCCAGCCAGGCGCGCTCCAGGGCGTCGGGGCCGGCGTCGACCCGGACGTCGAGCCACCCGCCCACGACTCCCGTGAACCGTCGCCAGGCGTCGGCGAACCGCTGGTCGAGCCCGTCGCGCCCCCAGTCCCGGCGGCGCTTGCGCATCTGCACCGGGGCGAAGAACACCTCGTCGGCGGCGTCGGCGTTCGGGATCTGGGTGGTGAGCCCGACCGCGACGTCCCGTACGAGCCGGTCGCCGAGGTGCCGCCGCAGGGCCGCGCGGATGGCGGGCGCCCCCGACAGGTCGAGATAGACGGTCGGTACGGCGTCGAGGGCGGCGATGTCGTCGTAGGTGAGGACGTCGTCGTAGCAGCCGAGGGACCGGGTGAACGCGAGGTTGCCGGGGGAGGTGAGCCCGACCAGGCGTGGGCCCCGGCCGTGCAGCTCGAACGCGGCGGCGTACGCGGTCTTGCTGGACGCCGACGACAGCACCAGGGTCGCCGCCCCGTGGAAGTCGTTGTCGACGACCTGGTCGGCCAGCATGAAGGAGGTGAAGAACAGCGGCCGGAAGAGGACCAGCAGGTCCTCCTGGTCCTCCCGGTACGCCGGGTCGCCGGTGGTCGACCGGTACACGTTGTACGGCGAGGGCAGGTCGACCCGGTGTCCGCTCGCGTCGCGGAATCCGGACGCGTCCACCCGGTCCGGCCGCAGCAGGAGGTGACCCGCCGGCGGGAGGTAGCCGTAGACCCGCTGCCCGGCGGTGACCCCGTCGACCGTCGACGCCACCACCTCGGCGAAGCCCCACAGTGGCGGGAGTCCCCACTGCGGGCCGAGCCCACGGGGGCCGGGCGGGAAGAACTCCCAGTACCGCATCGAGTCGCCGAGCACCGCGTAGGTCACGTTGTTGGCGGTCAGGCCGACGCGGTCCACCCGCAGCAGTGCCTCGCCGTCGGCCAGGGTGGGCGTCACGCCTTCGGCGAGGGTGGTCCGGCTCAGGTCGTCACGGGCCACGGCGAAGGTCCAGGAAGCAGGCATGATCCGACGCTAGGCAGCCCCGGAGACCGAGACAAGTGCACTGCGAGTGCAAAATCCCACTCGCGATCCGGTGACGGGGCAAACACTTCGCCCGGCGATCGGGACCGGCGGCAGCGACGGCGATGGATCGCGTCGCGCCGCGTCGCGGAGGGGATCAGCGGGGCCAGCGCAGGGGACCGGGGCGCACCGACCAGAGCAGGCGCCGCCACCAGGGCCGGGCGGCGCGCAGCGCGGCGACGTAGTCGCCGGCCGTCGTGGTGGCCCGCGCGGCCTGCTCCGCCGTGGCGGTGCCCGGGGCGAACGCCGTCCGGTTGAGCAGCCCCGCCAACTCCTCGACGTCCGCCCCGACGGGGAGCACGGCGCGGGCGTGGGCGGCGACCTCGGAGGCGGAGAGGTCACCGCCCACCGGGTGCCCGGCCAGCCGCAGCGCGTCGGTGACCTCCCGCCAGGCACCGGCGATGCGCTGGCCGGGGTCGCCCCGTTCCAGCCGCGCCCGGGTCAGTGCCCGGCGCATCAGCAGCAGCGCGAGCAGCGCGGCCCCGGCCAGCACCAGCATGCCGCCCGTCCCGCCGCCGACCAGCAGCGCCGTCGACGGTCCACCCGGGTCGGCCGGCCCGCCCGGCGCGGCGGCCGGTTCCGGGGTGGCCGTCGGCTCCACCGTGGGCTCCGGCACCTCCGACGGGGGCGGCTCCTCCGGCGTGGGGCGGAAGTCCTCCTCCACCGGGCGCGGTTCCTCGTCGGGCCTGGGCAGCGGGTCGAACGGCACCCAGCCCAGCCCGTCGAAGAGCACCTCCGGCCACGCGTACGCGTCGCCGGCCCGGACCGGACCGTCGCCGGCGGCACGGAAGCCCACCACCACCCGGGTCGGCAGCCCCGTCAGCCGGCCCAGCACGGCGAACGCCGCCGCGAACTGCTCGGAGGTGCCCCGCTGCCCGCCGGCGTTGCGGGGTCCGAAGAGGAAGAAGTTCAGGTTCGGGTACGCGTGCCCGCTGGGCGCGTCCGCGACGAGGCGGTAGTGCTCAGCGAGGAACTGCTCCACGGCGGCGGCCCGCGCGTACGGGGCGCCGTTGGACTCGGCGAGCTGGGCGGCGAGCCGGCGCAACGGTTCCGGCACCCCGTCGGCGACCCGCAGCACCCGGGCCACCTCTCCGCCGGCCGGCACGTCCGCCGTGGCGAGCAGGTTGAAGTCGGGCGTCTCCAGCGCCGAGGTCACGTCGTAGCGCAGCCCCGGGGTCAGGCCCTCCGGGCGGATCAGCGTCCCGGTCGTCGGGTCGTACGCCACCCGGGCGCCGGTGACCTGGCGCGGGGTGGCGACGGCGGGCAGCAGCCGGCCGCTCAGCCCGGCGACGGTGATCTCCTGCCGTACCGTCTCCACGGTGCTGTCGGCCGCCGGCGCCGTCACGGGCAGGATCCGCCCCGCGTTGCGGTACGTGGCGCCGACCCGCCAGGTCACCCCGTCGTAGTCGCTGAGCACCGCCAGCCGGATCGGCACCGGGCTTGCGGTGGCGCCCGGTCCGGGGGCGGTCCCCGGCTCCTCGGCCGGCGCGGGATCCGGCGGGCCCGACCGTTGCGTACGCACGTCGAGCAGCTGCTGCCCAGGGTTCAGTGCCCAGCCGGAGATCCGGATGAGCGGGTTCTCGTCGAGGGTCTCCACCTGCGGCGGCTCGACGTACCGCCGGGGGTCCACCGGGCGGCCGTCGACCTGGCCGGCGAGCAGCGGACCGAGCAGCGCGACGAGGCCGACCACCACCGCGAGGCCGGCGGCGCTGGCGGCGGCGAGCCGGGCCCGGACGGCCGCGCGGACCGCCGGGGCCAGCCCGGCGGCCGCGTCGGCGCCGGCCGCCCCGCGCGGCGGCACCGCCAGCCCGAGCACCGCCACGGCCACGAGGGCCAGCGTCGGCCCGATCGCGGGATCGGCGTTCGGGCCGACCACGTAGAGCGCGGCGGCGTAGAGCAGCACCGGGGGCAGGTAGCCGAGCAGCACCCGACCCGCCCGCATCGCCACCTCCGCCCCGGCGAGACCAGCCAGCCACGCGGCGACCAGCGGCACCAGCACCGTGTCGGGGGTCGGCTCCACCGGGATCATCGCCGTCAGCAGCCGGGGGATGCCGTTCGCGGCGGCGTCCGCGGTCACCTCGGCCAGGCCCCCGGGCAGGTCGGCGCGGGTCGCGGTGAGCCGCAGCGACCAGGCCGTCCAGCCCGCCATCGCGAGCACCGACACGGGTGCGACCAGCCACGAGGGCAGCCGGCGGGCGGCCACGCTGACCAGTACCGAGCCCACCGCCGCCCCGAGCACCAGCCAGGTCAGCAGCGGGCCGGCGTAGACCCGGCCGAGCACCGCGCCGGCCAGGCCGATCATCGCGATCAGCGCCAGCGGCACCGGGACGGCCCGCAACGCCCGCGCCACCCGGGCGACCGCACCGCCACCGGCTGGCCCGGCGACCCCACCGCCACCGGCCGGCGCGGGGGCGTCGCCAGCCCCGCCGCCAGCCCCGGACGGCCCGGCGGCGTCCGTCGCGGCGCCGCCGGTGCTCCGCCCCGCCTGACCGTCGGCCACCGTCACCACCTGCGCACCCCGTCCCACTCGGCGGCGAACGCCGCCCCGTCGGCGGCGTCGATCACCACCAGGCCGGCCGCGCCCGACGGCGCCGGCTCCGTCGCCCCGAAGACCCCCACCACCACCGACGGGTACGCGGCCCGCAGCGCGCCCACCGTCCCCAGGTCGTCCCGGCCGCCCGGCCCGGTGAGGAAGACAAGCGTGTCGCCGAGCCGTTCCCGCCGCAGCCGGCCGGTGGCGGGCTGAAGGTCACCCCCGTCGGTGAGTTCCGCCGCCGCGAGCCGGTCCAGCGGCCCCTGCGCCGCCGCGTCACCGCCCGCCGGCTCCGGCGCGACCAGCAGCAGCACCACCGGCAGATCCTCGCGGTACGCGGCGACCAGCACCGAGGCGGCGGCCTCACACGCCGACTCGAACGACTCGGCCACCCCGTCCAGGCGCTCCGGGTGGGCGCCCGCCCGGTTGTCGAGCAGCACCACGATCCGGGGCAGGCTGGTGTCCACGTTCTCCCGCACCATCAGCTCGCCCACCCGGGCGCTGGTCCGCCAGTGCACCCGGCGCAACTCGTCACCGACCACGTACTCGCGCAGCGAGTCGAAGGTGATCGAGCCGTGCGGCACCTTGTCCACCCGGCCGTCCAGGCTGCGCCCCGCCCCCGTGGGCACCGCGTTCAGCGGGTGCACGCGCGGGTGCACCCAGACCGGCACCGTGCCGCCGTAGGGACGGGCCAGCGCCACCAGGCCGAGGGGGTCGCGCCGGGTCACCCGCAGCGGCCCCACCGGCACCACGCCCCGGCGGACGGTCGGCACCTCGTAGCGGACCGTGGTGTCCCGGCCCGGTCGCAGCCGCAGCAGCGGCACCGGGACCGACCGGTCCCCGCACCGGTCCTCGGCCACCAGGCTCGCCGCCCGCAGCCGCCCCGCGTTGCGCACCGTCAGGGTCACCGCGGCCGGCTCACCGCGCGCCACCCGGTCCGGGTCGGCGCTGCGGGTCACCTCCAGGCGGGGCCGCCACGCCGCGCTCAGCACGGCGTAGCCGACCGCGATGCCGGCCGCCGCACCGAGCAGCGTCAGCTCCGGGTACGCGAAGCGGAAGCCGACGCCGAGCAGCACGACGGCGGCGACGAGCAGCCCGACACACCGGGCGGTGAGCGCGGACACCGGCGTCGCCGGTCAGCCCTGGACCGGGGCCGGCTGGCCCGAGGGGAGCGGCACCGGAACCGAGGCGACCGCCTGGCGCAGCACCTCGGCGGCGGTCACCCCGCGCACCTGCGCGTCGGGGGTGAGCAGCAGCCGGTGCGCGAAGACCGGCTCGGCCAGGATCTTCAGGTCCTCCGGCATGATCCAGCCCCGCCCGTCGATCAGCGCGTACGCGCACGCCGCCCGGGTCAGCGCGATCACGCCCCGGGGACTGACGCCGACCCGCACCTGCGGGTGGGTGCGGGTGGCCGCGGCCAGCCGCACCGCGTACGCGTAGAGCGGCTCGGCGATGTGCACCCGGCGGGCCATGCGGACCATCTCCCCGACGGTGGCCGTGTCGGTGACCGCCGTCAGCGCCTCGGGGGAGCGGACCGTCGCCCCGCGCAGCACCTCCACCTCGACCGCCTCGTCGGGGTAGCCGACGGAGAGCTTCACCAGGAAGCGGTCGAGCTGGGCCTCGGGCAGCCGGTACGTGCCGTCCATCTCCACCGGGTTCTGGGTGGCCACCACCAGGAACGGCTGCGGCACCGGGTGCCGGACCCCGTCGACGGTGACGGTGCGCTCCTCCATCACCTCCAGCAGCGCCGACTGGGTCTTCGGCGACGCCCGGTTGATCTCGTCGGCGATGACGATGTTGGCGAAGACCGGGCCCGGGTGGAACTCGAAGCCCCGGGTGGCCTGGTTGAAGATCGTCACCCCGGACACGTCGGAGGGGAGCAGGTCCGGGGTGAACTGGATGCGCCGCCACTGCCCCTTCACCGTCGTCGCGACGGCCCGGGCCAGGGTGGTCTTGCCGACCCCCGGCACGTCCTCCAGCAGCACGTGCCCCTGGGCGAAGAGCGCGGTCAGCGCCAGCCGGACCACCTGGGGCTTGCCCAGCACCACCGCGTTGACGTTCTCGGCCAGCCGGGCAGCGAGGGCGGCGAAGCCCTGCACCTCCTGCTGGGTGAGCGGTTCTGGGGTGTTCACGCGGGTGGTGCTCCTTGCCTGGGTGGGTCAGCAGGTGGGCAGGTCCTTGATGTCGTCGCCGCCCTCCAGGTTGAGCCAGGCCCAGGGGATGTAGTTCTTCCCCTTGAAGTCGACCTGCACCCACCAGGTGCTCTGCTTCTGGTTGTTGTAGATCCAGGAGTCGACATTCTCACCCGACTTCTTGCAGTACGCCTTCAACCGGGTGCCGGGCTCCGCCCACCCGACCTGGCGGTCGTTGTCCTGCCGGGTGACCGAGAAGATCTCGTTGCCGTTGCGATCCCCGGGGATTTCCCTGTTGCAGTACGTGCGCTGGTCGCCGTCCGGCCCGTTCCTACAGGTGGCGACCCCGTAGAGGGCGGCGGTGGTCTGGGCGCGGGCGGCGGTGCCCTTCCCGGCCGCGTTGCTCGCGGTCACCGTGAACGTGTACTTCGTGCCCGGGGTCAGGCCCGTCATCGTGATGCTGGAGCAGTTGCCGGACTTCGCCGGCTCACCGCCCGTGCTCAGCGAGCAGGTCGCCTTGCCGCCGCCGGCGTCCACGGTGAACGTCACCGTCGCCGACGTGGCGGTCGCCGAGGAACCCGTCACGGTCACGCGGGGCTCGGCCACGGTGCGGGCCGTGGCGGTGGCCTCCGGGCCGGGTCCGGCCTCGTTGACCGCCCGCACCTTCACGGTGACGTTCTGGCCGTCGCCCAACCCGTCCACCGTGGCCCGGGTGTCGGTCACCTCGCTGCTGCGTCCGCCCACGTCCACGACGTACTTCGTCACCGGCCGGCCGTTGGCCACCGCCGGGGACCACTGCACCGCGACGGCGCCCGGCCGGTCGGCCACCGTGGTCGGTCGCAGGTCGGTCGGCCGCTCCGGCGGCGCGTACGGCACGACGGTGTTGCTCACCGGCGAGGCCGCCGAGCCGGCGCCCCGGTCGTTGACCGCCACCACCGTGAACGCGTACTGCGTGCCGTACTCCAACTCGCCCGCCGGCACCACCAGCTCCGTCCTGCGGGACTCGCCGGCCGGGGCGTTGGTGCCCGCCGACGTGGCCGTGACCACGTACTTCGCGATCCTGTTGCCCTGCCCGTTGGCAGCCGGCCACTTCACCAGCACCGTGCCGTCCGGGCGCTCCTGGGCGGTGACGGCGGCCGGCGGATCCGGCACGGCGGCCGTCGGCGTCACCGGGTTGCTGGTGCGCGCGGGACCGTCGCCCTTCGCGTTGACCGCGTGCACCGAGAACCGGTACGTCTCACCGTTGGTCAGGCCCTTGATCTCCACGGCCCGCTGGTTGGCGCCCACCTGCACGCGCTGGCCGGCGCCCTGCACCACGTACCGGACGATCTCCGCCCCGTTGGCCGGAGCCGGCCGCCAGCTCACCCGGGCCTGCGCGTTGCCGGCGGCGGCGGTGACGCTGCGCGGCGCGCCCGGCTTGCCCACCTCGGGCTTCTTCGGCGGAGGCGGCGGCGGGGGAGCCGGCGGCGGGTCGCCGCCGAGCACGTCGTTGGCGTACTTGTCGACCTCGCGGACCTGGTGCTTGTCGTCCACCACCTGCGCGGTCGCCGAGTCGGGGGCGTTGATGAAGAGGTGGTTCTCCCGCACCTCCAGCTCCAGCGGCCCGGTGCCCCGGCCCCGGATGGTGTCGACGAGCTGGCCGCCGGAGTCGAACGCGTAGACCGTGCCGGACGCCTCGTCGGCGCAGTAGTAGCGGCCGGCCCACGCCACGGCCGGGCTGAGCTGGTCGCCCGCGCCCGGCACCGTGAACGCCCGCACCGCGCCACCACTGTCGACCACGTGCACCCGCCGCTCGCCGGGCACCGTCACGGGCACGTCCGGCCCGCTCGTCCGCGCCGGCAGCGCGCCCGGCGCGGCCATCGTCAGCAACGTCTTGTGGACCTTGCCGCCCTGCACCCGCACCAGTGTCCCGGCCGTACGGTCGAGCACGGCGACGCCGTCGTCCAGAGTGGAGAGGACCAGCTCGTGGCTGGCGTCCGCGACGTCGTACGTCTCGACCTTCTTCGGGCTGAGGCCGGCCCCGGCGGGGGCCGCCGACGCGGGCGCGGACGGCAGCGGCGCGGCGGTGACCGCCGAGACGGTGCCCTCGCTGGGCACCGCGATCCACAGGCGCCCCTCGCCGTCGAAGGACCCGCCGGTGATGCCCGGCGGGTAGCGCACCGGCTCGCCGATCGGGGTCAGCGACCGCGGGTCGAGCTGCCGGACGACACCCTGCACGGCGTCGACGACGAACGCCGCGTCCTCGTGCAGGGCGACGTTGACGCCGAGCCCCGGGGTCGTCCGGGTGGTCGCGGTGATCTGGAGGGTGGCCAGGTCCAGCGAGCTGACCTGCCCGGTGTTCAGGTCCCGCAGGACCAGCAGCCGGTCGGTCTGGGTGACCTGCACCGGGTGCCGGCGGGCGCCCGGGACCCCGACGCGGGTGTCGACCCGCGCGGTGATCCCGTTGACGCGGGCCAGCTCGCTGCGCGCGGCGCTCCACAGCCAGGAACTCGCGTCGTGGCTCGCCACCGCGTTGTCCGCCGCGCCGAGGCCGTGGACGGTGAGCCCCATGGCGGCCAGCAGCGCGGCCACCGTCGCGATGGTGACGACCCCGCCGCGCATCCGGCGGGGCCGGGGACGCGGGGCGCCGGTGCCGGTGTGCCCGGCGTCGTCGATGGTGGCCACTACCGGCTGCCTCCCGTGTCGTCCCTGGCAGGTGGCACGCCATGACGGCGACCCTCCCCTGAGCCGGGTGCCATCATATGGCCGGGTCGGGAGCATGGGAACCCGCACCGTCTCCCTGTGGACACCGAGCGTGTGCGCCGCGCCGTGGTGGCCGGTCAGCTCGACGGCGTGTCGCCCTCCCGTTCCGTGCAGACCTGCCCGGACGTGGCGAACGAGTCCGTCGAGTAGACCGCCAGCACCGTGAAGCAGTAGTCCACCCGCGAGTTCAGCCCGTTGACCGTGTAGCTGGTCCGGCCCGGGTCCACCGTGGCCATCACACCCAGCGCCTGGCCGGTCCGGCCGCCGGCCACCATGAACGGCACCCCGCCACCCGCCGGGTCCGTCCAGTTCAGGGTGATCGTCGCCGAGTCGTCCTTCAACGTCAGCCCGCCCGGCGGCGGACCGGCCGCAGACGCGGACGGCGCGACGGCCGACGGCGCGGCGGGTCCCGCCGGCGCCGCCGCGTCCCGGTTGAGCACCAGCACGCCCACGCCGACGAGCGCCACCACGGCCAGGACCGCGACGACGACCGCGACGACGATCGCCGTGCGGTTCCGGCCGCCCTCCTCGGGCTCCGGCATCATCGGGTACGCCGGCGGCGGCGGGAAGGCCGGCGCCTGCTGCTGCGCGGGGTGCTCGGCCGTCGACCGGGTCCGCACGGGCTGCGCCTTCATCGGGAACGTCTCATCGATGTCGAGGTACGCCGGCGGCAGGTCGTCGACCCGCTCCCGCTCCGGCTCCGGCTGCTCCACCTCCTCCCGCTGCCGTTGCGACTCGGCCCGCTCCAGCTCCTCCTCGACGTCCCGCTGCTCGGCGTCGGTGTCGGCGTCGGTCGGCGCGCCCGTGAGCGCCTGCGGGGGAGCCGTGCTGCTCCACGGAGGCGCGGACATGCTCCACGGCGGCGCGCTCACCGGCGGCTGGCCCCCGGGCGGCGCGCTCACCGGCGGTTGCACCCCGGGAGGCGCGCTGAACTGCTGCGGAAGAGCGGGCGGCGCGCTGACCGGCGGTGGCAGCACCGACGGCGGGGGCGGGATCGGCGGCAAGGGGGGAACCGGCGGCGTACTGACGCCCCGCGGCGGCGTGCTGAACGGTGGGCTGCTGGTCGGATGCGCCGGCGGTGCGCTGACGGGGGGCGCGGGCGGTGCGCTGACGGGCGGGCTGCTCGTCGGGTGCGCGGGCGGCGCGCTGACCGGAGGCGTCGGTGGTGCGCTGACCGGAGGCGTCGGTGGTGCGCTGACCGGAGGCGTCGGTGGTGCGCTGACGGAGGACGACGGTGGTGCGCTGACTGGCGGTGCGCTGACCGGCGCGGCGTGTGCCGCTGCCGGTGGCGTGTCGAGCGGTGACGTCTCGGGTGACCGGGCGGCGCTGACCGGATCATCCGGTCCGGCGGAAGCGCCGGTGGCGCGAGCGATCTCCTCGGCGAGCAGCGGTTCGATCTGCTTGACCTGGATGGTCGGCCTGGCCCATCCGGGCGCCGGCCCCGCCGGGCGTTCCTCCTCCGCCGCCTCCGCCTTCGACGCCGGGGCGGTCGGCTCCGGGTCGGCCGCGCGCGGGGCCCCGTCGACGGAGCCGGTCAGCGGCGAGGACCGGACGTCCGGCGCGGCAGGCTCGGGAGCCGGCCTGCCCGGTCCGGGGGTCGCGGCGCTGGGCGTACCGGTGGTGGAGGACGGTTCGGCGGCGGGCGCCGCTGTCGTCGCGGGCGGCGTGCTGCTCGACGGGGACGCGGCTCCGGACGCCGCCGTCCCGGCCGACGCCTCGACGGTCGGGGACGCCTCGTCGGCGGCCCGGTGTCGCGGCGCAACGGCGGGTCCCGTCGGGGGCACCGCAGCCCTCGCCTGCGCGGGCGGCTCGGCTCCGCCCGGCGAAGGGGCGGGTGGTTGCGGCGTGGCCGGCGCGGATGGGGCTTGCGGCTGCGGCACGGCCGGCACGGGTGGGGCGGGCGGCTCCGGCGCGGCGACGACGGGAGCGGCGGCCGCGTGACGCGGGAACGGCGGAGCGGGTGGCGGCACGGCAGGCGGAGACGACACGGGGGCTGCCGTCGCCGGCGGGGCCGGCGGCTGCGCTGTCCTCGGGGCCGGGACGACCGAGGCGACCCCGGCCGTCGCAGGCGGGGCGGGACGCGGCGGGCGCTGCGGCGCAGGCGTGGCGGGATCCGGCATCGCCGACGGTGGGGTCGGCCCGGAAGGCGGCGCCCAGGGAGACTGCGGTGATGCCGGTGCGGGGCGTTGCGCCGGAACGACCGGGGGCGGCGGCACCTGAGGGTGCGCCGGGGCGGCAGTGGACGCCGACGGTACGACCGGGGGCGGCGGGATGGGCACCGCCGGGGCGTACGGCGCCTGCGTCGAGGGCGGCACGGCCGGAGGCAGGGGTACGGCGGCACGGGCCGGTCCCGGTGGCGCGGGCACGACCGGCGGCGGCGGGATCGTCGCTGGTGGCGGGATCCGCTGCGGCGGGGCGGCGTACGGGGTGGCCTGTCCCCACCCGGGGGCATGCGGTGCCTGCGGCGGGGCCGGCACGTGGGGTGGCGTCGGCGGGGCCCACGCCTGCCGGGGCGGGGCGGGCACCACCGGCGGGGGCGGAACCTGGGCGCCCTGCGGCGGGGCCGGATACGGCTGCGGCGGCGCGGGCGGCATCTGCGCCGCGTGGCCGGCCGGGTGGGGCGGCTGCGGGGACGCCGCAGAGTGCGGCGCCGGGGCGACGGGGGTGGCGCGTCCCACGCCGCGTACGCCCGGAACGGGTGGCGGCGGGATCGGCGGGGTGTACGGGACCGCCGGTGTGGCCGGCGGGCCGCTCGCGACGTGTGGCGTCGGGTGCGCGGCGGGCGGCTGCGGGGGGCCGGCCGCAGCGGGCTCGTGCGGCCGCCAGGTGGTGGAGAGCACCGCCAGCGACATCGTCGGCTCGGAGAGCGCGGACATGTCGGGCCGCGCTGCCGGCGGCGCGGGCTGAGGGGCGGGAGCGGCGTCGCCGAGATACTGCCGTGCCGTGCGTACCGCAGGATGGTCGGCGCCGAGCACGGCGGGCCCGAGGGTGGCGACGCGGGTGTAGTTGCGGCGCGCCTCGTGCCGGTTGCCCAGCTCGTCCGCCACGGCGGCCAGCTCGAAGGAGAGCGCCAGCATCAGCGGGTCGGACGGCGGCCAGAGGCGCTCGCCGGCGGCGAACGCCTCCTCCAGCACGCGCCGGGCGGCACCCGGGTCGTCCGCCTCCCGGTGCAGGCGGGCCAGCAGGTGCGCGGTGCTCAGCACATCCGGGTGGTCCTTGCCGTACGGCGGCCGGGCGGAGCCGACGGCGTCGTTGAGCAGTCGACGGGCGGAGTAGAGATCGCCCGCGGCGCGCAGGGCGAGGGCCCGGTGCTGCACGGCGGCCAGGGGAGAGGGATGGGACACGTGGCCATGCTGCCGCGTGAGGCCTGTCGGACGCTACCCAGGTCCACCGGTTGGCTGTGGCTCACACGGGTCCGGTCACCCGTCCGACCTGCGGCGACCCATCGGCCGGAAGCTGATGTGCATGATCCACCCGGGCCGTGTACAGTAACTCCCCGTGCGGCCCACCAGGGCGGCCGACGGGTGGAAGATCCCCTCGGTCGACACGGTAGGCTGGACGAGCAGGTCCGGGTGGCGGAATGGCAGACGCGCTAGCTTGAGGTGCTAGTGCCCGTATAGGGCGTGGGGGTTCAAGTCCCCCCTCGGACACCAAATTGCAGCATCCATGCTGTGTTTCGCGTACTGGTGGTCAAGCACGCTTGATCACGCAAATCTCAGCGCAGCGACTTCCTCGATCGACCCTGTCTCGATCGGGGGCGATTGTCGTGGCTGATCGTTCCGTGGCTCCCGTCATCCCTCCCGTGCGGCTGTCGGACCGGGAGCAGGGATCTCGTCGCCCGCGCGGTGGAGCTCCTCGCCGTCCTCCCTTGCCCCTGCCGGTCCTGCCGATGCCTCGCGCCGGCACGATGGTGTACGGCCTGGCTGCCATCGACAACAGCGGTCGAATCGCCGACCGGACGGTCATCCGGGCCCTCGGATGGGGGCCGGGCACGCGGCTGCACATCCGCGAGGGCTCCGGAGTCATTGTCGTCCGGCTGGATCGGCAGGGCGTCTTCACCGTCACCGGCCAGGGCCATCTCCACCTGCCGGCAGCTGTCCGGCACTGGTGCGGGCTCACCACCGGCGACCGGGTGCTCCTGGCCGCCAGCCCAGCTGACGGCCTGCTTGTGGTGCACCCGCCCGCCGCCCTCGACGCGATGGTGGTGGCGGCTCACGCCGATTTGCTGGGCGGTGGTCAGGCATGAGTGACACCACCGTGGGCCGGGCGGAGCTGGATGCCGCGCGGTTGTTGCTGGCACGGATGGGGATCTCGCCGGCTGACCTCGTCGACGCGGCCTCGGACCGTCCACCCGCACCGACGTTCGCCGAGTACGTGCCCGTGGTAGCGGCGGCGGTCAGCGACGGTACGCGGAGGGCATACGGCTCGTACTGGAAGCGGGTCTTGGAACACTGGGGACAGCGACGGCTCGACGAGCCGACACCGTCGGAGATCGAGCAGCTCGCCGAGTACACCAAGACGCACGTGGTGGCCCGGCGTAACGCCCGGGGCGGAAGAAGTGCGGCGGAGCACCTGATCGCTGCGCTGCGGTGCCTGTACAAGCGGGCCGTTGCCGACGGGTACATCGCTGCGGCGGACAACCCCGCCCTCAAGGTGGCCAAGCCGCGGCGGCTGCCCAGCACCAGACGAGCGGTGGCAGACAGCAGGCTGGCGGAGATCAACGCCGTCGCCGCCAGCACGGGCGACGACCCCGCGCTGGACAGCCTGCTGCTACGACTGCATACCGAGACCGCGTGCCGCCGGGGCGGTGCGCTGGCTCTGCGGCCCGTCGACCTGGACCCGGACCAGTGCCTCATCCTGCTGCGGGAGAAGGGCGACACGGTGCGGTGGCAGCCGGTGTCACCGACGTTGATGAGGCATCTGCAGCAGCATGCCGAGGAACGCCAGGCGGTGGGAACGGGCCAACTGCTGCGTTACCGCAACGGGCAGCCGATCACCTACCGGCGCTACGACCACCTGTGGGTGCGCATCGGTGAGCACCTGCCGTGGGTGTACGTGCAGCAGATCAGCACGCACTGGCTGCGGCACACGACGTTGACGTGGGTCGAGCGGAACTTCGGCTACGCCGTGGCCCGCGCGTACGCCGGTCACTCCGACAGCGGCAGCGACGTCGGCACGACCACTACGTACGTCCGGGCGAGTCTTCAGGAGGTTGCCGGTGCTCTAGCGGCTTTGACCAACGAGCCCCATCCGCTCGCTTGAGCTTGAACCATCGCGGGTGGGCTTGGTGGTTACGTCCAAGCCCACCCGCGGGAGCTACTTCGCAACAGCGCCGATGTCTTGCACGGTGACCGGCGCTTCCTGCCGGCTGTGCCGGCGGCGCAGCCGCTCCAGGCGGCTGCGGTATTGGCTGACGTGCCCGGATATACCCGCTCAAAGCGAGTTCTTTCAAGGCCCCCCGTTGCCCCGCCGCGTCATGCGCGTAGCGGAAGAGGGCTAGCCTCGGCATCCGGATCTGGCCGATGATCGCGCACCCGACCTTGGATCCAGCCGAGGTGCCGTGATGCAATTGAACGCCGTCCGTGTCGGTGCATAGTGGTGGACGCAGTGTTTCGCTCCAGCGAGCTGGAATGTGTCCGGTTGGTTGATCGCGTATCCGGCATTGTTGTCCACGGCGCGGCTGAGCGGGTGGTCTTCAAGAGGTTTCGGTACTGCTGTCGAATTCCGGGCTGGTCGGGGGTGGACGAGTCTGGCATGGTTCTGATCTATGGCTGGTCAGGTAATCGCGGTGCGTGTAGACGGCGTCGAAGTGCTGGTGGAGACGGCGCGGGTGGTGGGGACGGAGCCGACGTCGATCGGGGATCGGGCGCAGCAACAGGTGGTGGATGCGTTCGAGCGGGCGCAGGACGCGATCATCGCTGTGTCGACGAAGGTGGCGGGGACGGTACGGCAGCTGGCCGCGCGGGGAGCCCGGCCGGACAAGGTCGAGGTGGAATTCGGGCTCAAGTTCACCGCGAAGGGCGACGTCATCGTGGCGAGCGGCGCGGGCGAGGTGGCGTTGAAGGTGATCGTGGGGTACGACCCGAGGCGCGATGCCGCTGATGCCGGGTCGCGCCGGGCTGACGACGACGAGGCCGACGACGAGGCGGACGGGGTGTCGTGAGCAGCGACCCGCGCGTGCCGGGGTATCTGGGCCGGGTCCTCGATGCTGGGGGGGTCCCCATCGGCACGTGTTTCCAGGTGTCGCCCGGCGTGCTGGTGACGGCGTGGCACGTGCTCGACGCACTCAGGGCCGGCGACGTAGACGCGGTGGTGACCGTCGATGCGCTGGCCGGCGGCACCGCTGCCTGGGATGCGCGGGTGGTGCGGGTCGCTCCGGTTAGTGACTTGGCGGTCCTGGTCACCGATGTGCCGCTGCCGAGGTCTATTGCCGGCATGGCCACAACCGATTGGGTCCCGCTGCTGGCCGACGTTGTAGTCGCCGGGGTGGTGCACGTTGATGACGGGCCGCGGCAGTATCGGTGGCTCGCGGCGGCTGGGCAGTGGAAGTCCGGGACGACCCGCGATGACGCGGTGCAGCTGGGGCGGTTAACGTCGACCGACGTGCTGCGCGGGATGAGTGGCGGCCCGGTGCGGCGGCGTGCCGACGATGTGGTGGTCGGGGTGGTGTCAGGCCGGTACAACGCCGCTGACGGCTGGCTGGCCGGCACGGTGTGGGTTGCGCGCGTCGAGGAGCTGCTGCCGCTGCTGGAGGGGCTGGCCCGGCCGGTTGTTCACAGTCAGTGGGAAGATGCGGTCGCCTTAGATTTGGCCGCGACACGAAGGCGGCACGCGTGGACGGTACTTGCTGAGCACCGAGATCTGGCGGTTGCCGGTGTGCGGACAACGATTGGTGACGAGTCGTCTGGCGGGCCGGTCGAGATCGCGTTCGCCGACCGTCGCGAGCAGCTCGCTAAGGCCCTGCTCGAAGCGGGTACTCAGGGGTCGGCTCTGCTGATGTCTGGTGAGTCCGGCGTCGGTAAGAGTGCGTTGACGCTGTCGGCCATCGCAGAGCTTGAGGCTGCGGATTCCGCAGGGTTCAAGGCGGTGGTGGTGAACTTCCGCGGCCTGCCGCAGTCGAGCTTGGAGCTTCGTGGCGCGCTCGGAATGTCGATGGCGGACGTGCTGGCTGAGCTTTCGGCACCAAGCCGGGTCCTGGTTATCGACGCTGCTGATGCTGCACTGGAGCGGTCCGCTGGTCTGTTCAGCGACTTGGTGCTGGCTGCGGGTGCCGCAGGTGTCGGGGTCGTCGCGGTCACGTCTGATCTGGCATCCAGCTTTGTGCGGGAGCAGTTGGAGCTGGGCTTCGGGAGGTCCATTTCATCCTTCACGATGAAGTCGCTCGAGGATAGGGACATCTCGGTCATATCGGACGGCTTCCCGCTTCTGCGTGCGGTCCTGCGAGACCTGCCTGCGAACTCGCTGTTGCGACGGCCTGTGGTGTTGGACCTGCTGGCGCGGACCGGGTTGGAGCCCGATAGCTCACTGGGTGAGTGGGAGTGCCTGCAGTTGGTGTGGCGCAAGATTGTTCGGGGCGACGGTCGTCCGGGCGTCGGCTCGGCGGAGGCGCGCGAACAGACGTTGGTCGCGGTCGCCGCGTCATCGATGCGACTGCCCAAAGACCGACGACCTAGTGCCGGCATCGACGCGGCGGCGGTCGATGCGTTGCGCCGAGATCATTTGCTCGCGCCGGCGAGCCCGTATCAGGGCCAGCCGGAGTTCGCGCACGACGAAGTCCGGCGGTACGCGACCGCTATCCTTCTGGTTCGCGGCCAGATCCCGACCGAGTTGCTGGAAGCAGCTGGCGTGCCCCGGTGGGCGCTGTCAGCCGCCACGCTCGCGTGCAAGGGACTACTTAAGGCACCGGGCGCACGACCTGCCCGTGTGTTCGGCCAGCTGCTCTCGCAGTTCAAGCCGTTCGCGGCGGCGCACGGACCCCGGTGGGCTGACGTCCCCATAGAGGCAGTTCTGGAGACGCCGTTCGCGTACGGGTGCCTGAAGGCAGCGTTCGCGGATGAGTCCGTTGGCCTGGTGCTCGGTGACGTGGTTCGGGTGGTTCAGCAGAGGCACAAGGTCAACGCGCTGGTTGACCCTGTCATCTCGGCCCCCGTCGTGCAGATTCTCCTCGATGAAGAAGAGCCGTGGGACGTCTCGAAGGCGGCGTTCGAGCTGCTAGCGGATTGGCTGCAGGCCCTGTCCTTGGCGGACGCACCGACAGGGAACGAGTTGCGCATCAGGCTGCGGGGCCGCCTCCTTGCCTACTGGGAGTCGTTCCCTCCGCGCAACACCAGCGGTGACCACCTGCCCAGTTCGATGTCCAAGCGGCGTCGACGTCGACGTGAGCTGGATTATCACCTCACCAAGGAAGAATTCGTCGAAACCTTGGCGCTGCTCGGGCCCGACATCGACGAGGCCGCTGAAGCCTGTCTTCGGGCCATCGCCGACGACGCGCCGGCGTTCCTGGCCCCGGCTGCCGACTCGCCGTTGAGTGCACGGGCCTTGGCGCAGAAGGACCCGGAGCTGTTAGCGATGTTGATGGAGGCCTATTACATCGACGACGAGCGCAGCTGGCACCGCGATGAGGGCGTCCGAGGGCATCAAGGTCGCTGGACCGGTATTGGAGCACCGTTCTTTCAACACTACTTCGGTGGATTCTGGCAGCTGTTCCAGACCGCACCGTTGCGGACGTCGGTGCGGGTACTGAACAACATCTTGAACAGCGGTGCACGGGCGCGAGTTGAAATTCTGTCGGGGCTCCACTCGCCCAACCTCTTTGCCGGGCCGGTCGCCAAACCCGGCGAAGACTCCGATACCGATACCGAAGGCGCAGACGAAGAGCGTGAAGACCAAGGTGCCGTCCTGAACCTCGACGGCACCGCCCGCTTGTACGTGGGCGACGGCCATGTGTGGAGTTGGTATCGGGGCACATCGGTCGGTCCGTACTCGGCGATGAGCGCCCTCCAGGCGATGGAACGTTTCACTGACAGTTTATTGAGCCAGGGTGCTTCGCCAAGGAAGGTCGCTGAGGTACTCCTAGACGGATGCGAGAATCTGGCGGTCCCAGGGATGCTCTTCGGTCTGCTGGTGCGTCATGTGGAGAACGTCGACACCGAGCTCGACACCTTCCTTGCCGAGCCGATCGTCTGGGAACTGGAGTTCGCTCGCCGGACGAGTGAGTACTCTGGGCTGCGCGCCACGACTGAAGGACTCGCGAACCTTGAGCGACGCCAGTGGACACCGCGTGAGGTGGCCGCGTGGCTTGTGATTCACGGCGGGGAGGCGCGCGCCCAAGCGTTGAAGAAGGTCGCCGAGCAGCTCGTTGAGAACGGCGGCCGGCTCGGCGTCAGCCAGGAGCGTACGAAGAATTGGGCCGCAAGTCTGGACTCCGCCCAGTACCGAATCACGCAGTACGGCGATAAGTACCACATCGAGTTCGTTCCGCCACTTGAGGTTCAGGCCGCGCAAGAGAGGCACGCGGCGAACCAGGAGATCGTGCAGAGGACCCTGCGACTGCAGAACCGGTACTGGGGATTGGCCAAGCACGATGTCGACTACGTACCCCCCACCTCGGAGGAGATCGCCGCAGACCTGGCTGCCAGCCGTTCGTTGCTCGAGTCCGATGGAGATTTGATGCCGACCCGGCCTGTGGACGCGGTGGCCCACGTCGTCCGTGCAGCGGTCGAACGAGCCGCAGCCGGTGACATGGATGCGCTGGGCAACGAGGCGAGCTTCGCAACCGAGTTTGTTCTCAAGGTAGCGATGTCGTTTCAGAACGTCGAGGACCAGCGCCACGAGGATCAGTACTTCGACTTTGGCGCCGACCGGGCCGTGGCCCACGCCCTGCCAGTGTTCATCACATCTGCGATGTCCACACCCCTGGGGGCGGCGGGAGGCTCGACTGATGATGTTGCCGTGGCCGGCCTTGTGATGGCAGGCAAGGCATCCCTGGAGACGCGGCTGCACTTGGCGCGCGGCTGCGATGTCGTCTGGACGGCGCCGTGCCACGGCGACCCTTGCATCCACCGGACCGCGTTGAACTGGTTGGTCGAGACCGCTCGTAATGCAGAAATCGGGCCATGGGACCAGCACCGCCAGCGGCGGCCGAACGTCCAAATTGTCGGCGACGTCGCCGGACGCCTTCAGCAGCTGGCTGGAGACTCGATCGACATCGCCGTGCTCGACCCAGCCATTCGCGGACTCGGCGCAGCCGCCTCCTCGGACCACTGCTGCACCAACGACGCAGCCACGATGCTTGCCAGCCTTCTTGACGTCGAGCGACGTGCCATGGTCGCCCAAAAGGAGAAGGGCTGGACAGCGGACCACCGAGGGACGCACACCCTCGTCGCAGCACGAGCCCTGCTCGAAGGCTTCGCAAAGAACGGTGACGTCAGACCGGTGCTCGAACACCTCGATGTCCTTGGCGCGGACGCAGGACTGATGTCGAACTTCCTCCACGGCCTCGCGGCAGCTGGCGCAGAGAACGAACGCCTGGCTGAGGCCGCTCGAGGTGTCTGGCCATTGTTGCTGCGCCACGCCACCAAGTATGTAAGCGACGACCCGAGCCCCTACCAGGACCAACACTGGGGCGACTGGGCCGCCGCTGCCCTCCTGCCCGACCCGCTTCCATGGACGAAAGGCCTGTACAACGAGGTCATCGGTGTACCCATCGACTGGGTCCGCGCTGAAGACCTCGTCGAGCTGATCGAGGACTGGTTACCCGTCGCCCGCGCAGAGGTCAAATGCGTCGACGGGCTCATCGGTCTCCTGCGGAAACTCCCAGTGCAGGCGCAGGTCACTCGCGGCCTGCGCTGGGTGTCCGACCTGTGCATCCAGAACGGCCGTGTCACAGTCAAGCAGTCCTGGCTGTCGAACAACTGGCTCAAGGAAGTTCGCAGCACGGCGGAGGAACTGGACCACTTGGACGAGTGGCAGATGCTCGTCGATTCCTTGGTCGTCGCCGGAAACGAAGAACTGGCGCCGTACAGCAGGTGATGCCCTCAGGTTCCCTATCCGGATTTATTGCAAGGTTCCCGGAGCCGCACATGAAGTAGCGCGCTGCGGCCATCGAGACTTGTCGCTGTCAGGACGCGGCGCAGGTATATCCGTAATCTCGGCGGCAGGCGACCCGAATTCGAGTAGTGCAATGCGAAGCCATGCCGACCGTCGTGGCGAACAGCGTGCGGGATGCAGACTGCGCTGCAACCGCGCGGACACGCAGCTCGGAACCTCTATCAGGCGCTCATGCATGCTGGCATCGCTCGGCCCTGACATGAGATGTGTCCCGTCCGGCGGAAAGTGGCACTGGTGTCGGTGCCTGAGCTGCGGTTGTGCCAGGTCCGCGCGGACAAGATCAGGTTAGTCGTCCGGATCTACTTGGCACTGTCGGCGATGAGTGCGTCCAGCAGCTGCGACAGGCTGAGGCGTGGGTGGTGTTCGGGCTCGGGTTGGTAGTCGAGCGGCAGGTCGTGGTTGGTGGGTCGGTCGGCGTAGTTCGGTAGCGCCCAGCTCGGAACATGGCGGTGCTTGTTGAACTCCTTGTTGGCTTTCTTGGCGAGGGTCTCGTCGGAGGTGGCGTGGTTGACCGGGACGCCGTCGAAGGTGACCCGGCGGGTCTGCGGGAACGTGCGGTTGGGCACGACGACATCCGGCAGGCCGGCCATCGCCCGCAGCCAACGGTCTGTTTCGTACCCGGTCCACTCCTGGGTGACGGGCCAGTCATGGGGGGACGGGCTCAGGTCCGATCTGCCGGCTGATCTCGGCGGTGATGGTGAGCCGGTGCTCCGCGGAGGTCAGCGCCCGGCGGGCAACGGCCCGCCACGTAGGCGAGCAGAACAGCCGCGCAAGGTTGACGATCTCGGGGTAGAACGCGGCGAGGAACACCGAGGTGTTGAACCGGGTGCGGGTAGGGATGAGCAGGTCGATGCGTTCCTGCCAACTGCGGCGTCCGGGAACGTCGATACGTTGCTGAAACCGCCGGTCGACGCAGACGGCGATGGAGACGTCGAACGCGTTGAAGACGTGCCGCCAGCCTTGGCGGCGCAGCAGCCGGGTGTGCCGTCGCTGCGCGGTGACGAGTTCGGGGACCAGCCGCGCGAGCTGTCGAGGACGCAGGTCCGGGATGGTGGGGACCGGCGGGCCGATCCAGTAGCCGTGGCGGGTGCAGACGAACTCGTGGTGGGCGAAGAACCGGACGACCGGCCCGTCCGGGTGCCGTGCGGTGCAGACGGGGCAGGCCCGTTGGGGAAGGTGACGCAACTCCCGCCAGCGCGGGGCGGGGTCACGCAGTTCGGGCATCGCGTGCGCGAGCGCGGCGAGTTGGTGGCCGGTTGCGGCGACGAGCCGCTGCGCGACGATGAGCTGGCGGCGCTTGCTGGTGCCGCTGTAGGGCACCGAAGCGCTGAGGTGCTGCCAGAGGTCTCGGTAGCCGATGGAGTGCAGTGCGGCGAGGCGCCGGACGTAGGAGGTGACGGTTTCCTGCTGGGCAGGCCGAACCGTGATCGGCAACCTTCGGATCATGCGGTCGTGGCGGCCGGCGCCCGTGGCGCCGGTGCGGGGCTGGGGTGGGTCGCGGCGGACCCGGTCGAGGTGGGCGCGGGTCAGGTGCTCGGTGCCGTCGAGGATGGCGTCGATGGCGGCGCCGCGGACCAGGTGCGACAGGCTGCCGATCATGCCGGCGGTGCGCCGGTGCAGGTACTCGTCCAGCGCGGCGAGCGTTCTGGGCTGGTGGGCGCGCAGCGGCAGAGTGGCTTCCAGGCTGGCGACCAGGGCGTGCCAGGCGGCGCGTTGGTCGGCGGTGCCGTAGGCGAACGCGGTGGTGGGGATGGTGGTGAACCGGCTGGCGAGCTGCTGACCTCGGGGGCTGGCGAACAGGCCGACGCGTTCGACGTTGACGCCGGCGTAGATGAACGTGGCGGGCAGCCGCTCGGCGAAGTATTTGAGCTGGTCGGACACCTCGGCCCCGGCGCGGGTGGCGAGGTTGAGGTTGTGCACCTTGTCGACCAGGACCAGCTCGACACCGACGTGAGCGGCGGTCGCGCAGACGGCGTTGGTCACGTCGGTGATGTTGGCCCGGCGGCCCAGCGGCAGACCGAAGAAGCGGGCGAACTCGACGGCCAGCATCCGGGGTGTGGCCGCGGGCGGGACGGTGACGTAGACGACCGGCAGCCGGTTCTTCTCGTGCGGGTGCCGGCGACGCACCGCGACTTCGTGGGTGCGGCCCAGCGCGGTGATTGCGGTGGTCTTGCCGGTGCCCGGGACGCCGGTGACGA
Source organism: Micromonospora sp. CNZ303 (assembly GCF_004345505.1). Classification (NCBI taxonomy): domain Bacteria; kingdom Bacillati; phylum Actinomycetota; class Actinomycetes; order Micromonosporales; family Micromonosporaceae; genus Micromonospora; species Micromonospora sp. CNZ303. The sequence goes on from NZ_SLVT01000016.1 coordinate 151,528, forward strand.
TCAGCCCGCGGCGTGCGGACAGCTGGCGGCGGTTGAGCAGCACCAAGCGCCGTGCCGTCGTCACGACCTCGGCAACGACCGGGGTGTTGACCATGACTAGCTCGGACAGGTAGTCGATGCGCGCGTCGTCGGTGTCGGTCCCGTTGCCGGCGGCCGGCGGGGTGGGCCGACGGTCTACGAACCGCGCCCAGCCCTCCTTGGTGGTCAACGGCTCGTCGGCCAGGACCTGCTTGGGCTGGTCGGGCTGGCTCAGGTGCTCCATCGGGGCGGGGCCTTTGCCTCTCTATCGGAAGGGACGTTTGCGGCGGAGGCGCACCGAGACGGGAGCCGGGACTGTGGCCCCGCGCCGGGTCATAGCCAGCGCTCGGCTTCGGCGTCGACGTCGAACAGCCCGAACGGCTCCACCGGCGCCGGCCCGGCGCCGGGTGCGGGTGCGGGCGTGGGCAGGTCGATGACCTGCGCCTCGGGCAGCACCCGGCGGCGTGCCGCCCGGGTGCGGGCCGCGACGCGGGCCGTGGCCTTGTTCGGCGGCCCGTTGCCGGCGCGGGTGAGCAGCTCGTCGAGGACCCGGGCGACCTCGGTCTCGTTGTCGTCGGGCAGGCCGCGGGCGGCGGCCATCCGGCGGGCGTGGCGCCCGGTGAAGTCGGCGAACGGCGCGCTGACCATCGGCAGGTGCGTCCAGGCCGCGGTGATCCAGCCGGCCGGGGTGCGGACATAGACGTGGGACAGGTCGTAGGGGTCGTAGTGCACTTCCCAGCGCCCGCCCTGCTCAGCGACGGTGGAGCGTTCGCCGTGGGGCAGGGCGTCGTCGTCGTAGGTGCGGTGGTCGATGGTGATGCCGTACTCGTTGACGTGGCGCCAGTGCACCGGCAGCAGCTCCAGGTAGTCGGTCCCGGACAGCGTCAGGGGCAGGTAGCCGGACACGGCGACCATCGCGGCGTAGGCGTCGTTCGGGCTGAACGCCCGGCGCGGCGCGTGCGGGTCGCGGAGCCCGTCATGGGGCCGGTGCTGCCACCCGGCGACGATCCACTCGTCGAGCAGGTCTTGCAGCTCGGGCAGGCTCCAGAGCGGCTCGTCGGTGATCCGGTCGCCGCGGCGGGTGACGTTGCCGCCGGTGTAGCCGGCGACGTGCTGGCAGAACAGGCTGGCGATAGAGGAGAACTGCCGCTCGACCAGCGGCTTGTCGGTCGGGGTGCCCTTGCGGGCCGGCTGGATAGAGATGCCCAGCCGGTCGCAAGCGCGGGTGAACACCTCGGAGACGAACACCCGGCCGTGGTCGATGACGATCGTCTCCGGGACGATCACCGGCTTGGCCGCGGCGGTCTCCAGCCGGGCGTCGATGTCGAGCAGCCGCGTGTGCGGCAGCCGGGAGGCGGACATGCGCAGCGCGGCCGACCAGCCGGGCCGCATCGGCTCAGGGACCAGCGTGCGGGCCAGCAGCAACGCGGCGTCGACGGCCTTAATGCCGGCCGGGCGCAGCACCGCCGCGGCGATGGTGCGGGTGGCCACGTCGACGACCATCGTCAGCTCGGGGCGGCCGGGGACGCCGGAGTCCAGCAGCACCATCACGTCCAGCGGCGTGGAGTCGATCTGCACCAGCTCACCGGGCCGGGTGGCGAACGTCGGGGTGAACGGCGCAACCGGCCGGTTGGCCAGGGACCGGCGCGTGGTCGCCGCGCCGAACGAGTGCCGCCCGCCGGCCAGCACGCCGACCAGCTCGTAGAACGCGCTGCGACCCGGAATCGGCACCACCCCGGGCCCGTGCTCGGCGTCCAGCGCGGTGCGCACCCGTCGCATCAGGCGCCCGCGGGTGCCCGTCGAGGCGTGCGTCTGCGCGTCCAGTTCGGCGCGGATCGCCGTGACCAGCCGCTCGTCGGCCCGGCCGACCGGGTCGCTGCCGCGGGTGTATCGCTGGTCGACCAGCCCCCACAGGCCCTGCTCGGCGTAGCGCAGCCGCATCCGCGTCACCGTCCGCGCCGAGGTCGGCTGCCCGGCGGCGCTCAGCTCGACGGCCTTGGCCGCGTCGCGGTCCTTCAGCGTGCTCGCCGCTGGGTCGTAACCCGGCCGTGGCCCGGCGCCCTCCGGCGTTTCCGGTGCCCGGCCGGTGACCACCTCGACGAGGTGCCGCTCTCAGCGCCGGGCCCGCTCGAGCACCTCGTGCGGCAGGGTCTCCAGCAGCCCCAGCGGTTCCACCGCCGGCACCGCCTGCTGCTCGTCGAGCAGCTCGAAGTCCGCGGCGGCGAGCAGGAACGCCAGCAGCACCACCTGCGCAACCCCACCCCGCGAGCGCAGCCGCACCGACGTGCCGGCCAGCGCCACCACCTGGTGCTCGTCGCCGTGGAAACGCACCCACTCCCCGACACGCAGCACCGGCAACTTGCCCGCGCCCGTCAGCAGGCCCCGGCCGTGGTCACGATGGTCGCCTCGTGCAGCCGTACCCCGAGGTCACAGGCCAGCTCACCGCACCACAGCAGGTGGAACAACACCGGCAGGACCGCGATCGGCTCACCCGCCGCGCCAGCACCGTCCATCAACGGCGCGGGCTCGGCGAACACCTCCCGCAACGCCGCGCCCACCGCCGGCAGCCGGTACCGCGGATGCCGGTAACCGGCCAGCCAGCGCACATTGCGCACCATCACCAGCTCCGGCGCGCCGACCAGCCGATACTCCCATCCGACCAGCTCACACGCCCGGCCAGTCAAGGCGAACGCCGCGGCGTCACGCGGCTTGATCCGGTCGACTGGTCGGCAGTCCACCACCAGGCCCCGCCCGTCGGCCAGCCGGGCGAAGTAGTCCGGCGCGTGCGAACGGCGCCGGCCAGAAGCATCGTCGTCCCAGAACAGCCAGAACGGCTGCGACGCGATCCCGGCCACCGCCGGGTCGAAGTCGAGCAGCATCAGGTGATCGCGCTCCAGCCACGACTCGTACCCGACGTGAGCGCCGGTCGTCGACGACCACCACAAGCCCGGGAAGTTGCGCTGCCGCTTGTACGACGGGAAGCCGCGTACCGGCTTGACCAGCTCGAACAGCACCCCCGCCGAGTCGATCAAGGAGGTGCGCACCTCCGATCCCTCGGCGCCGACGTAGCCGACCTCGAACTCAGCCGTCAGCGGCCCACCCAGGCCCGGCACCGCGCGCAGCACCCCGGCACCGTACCGGACGTGCCACCTCAACCCGGACGCGTACTGGGTTCGGGGCGGAACGCGGGCAGACTTTAGAGTGGCGCCGTGAGCAACCAGCCGGTCCGCGACGCCTACTCGCACATGTCCGAGCAGTACATCGCCCTGTTCGATGGTGACTGGCAGGCCCACGTGGATGACACGGCCCTTGTCCGAGACCACCTCGTCGGCTTGGACGGCGCCGTGCTCGATCTCGGTTGCGGCCCCGGGCATTGGAGCGCCTACCTGCATTCGCTCGGCGCCAACGTGACCGGCGTCGACTTGGTACCTGAGTTCATCGGCTACGCCCGGACCCACTTTCCCGGGCCGGCGTTCCAGCTCGGATCAATGACGGACCTGGACCTTCCCGACCACTCGGTGGCCGGCATCCTCTCCTGGTACTCGACCATCCACCTACCGCCATCGGAGCTGGATGCGGTACTCGCCGAGTTCCGCCGGATGCTGCCTCCTTCCGGGAACCTGGTGATCGGCTTCTTCGACAGCGACGACGATGTGGCCGCGTTCGACCACAAGGTCCACACGGCATACCGCTGGCCCGTAGACACATTCTCTGCCCGCCTGGCAAAGGCTGGTTTCACCGAACTTCAGCGCTTGCAGCAGCAGTCCCCGGACCGCCCGGACCGCAAGTACGCGGCCATTGCCGCAACAGTCGCCGCGCCGTAGTGCCCGATCGGCACACAGCTGACTGCCGGTCGAGACCAAATACACGCACACTCATCGGGAAGCCTGTCAACTCGCCGAGAACCCGCTAACCTCGCTGAGACCGGACAGCACCGTACCGGACGTGCCACCTCAACCCGGACAGTGCCAACCTCGTGCCAAGTCATACCGGACGGTGCCAACTCAACGCGGACGGGACAGTTCTCGTCGTAGTCGACACTCATCCGCTTCCCCTTTCCGGTCGCCGTGTATGGATGTATGGAGAGTACGACCGACACGCGGACGTTTGGGGGAGCGCGATCGATCTCCGACCGGCGAGAATTGGCCTGTGTCGAATTCTCGCGCGGCCTCGGCTCACCGGCTCGTCGTCGTCTGGCCGATGCTCCTGACCGCAGGGACGCTCGTGGGCTGCTGGTGGTGGCTACGCGGATACACGATCTTTCGTGATCCGGCCTGCGGCTGGCAGCGGTGGGCGGGCATCGTCGCGCGGATGGCGGTACTCGCAGCCGCTTTCTGGGTGGCCAACCTGCCGGGCTCTGTGCGCTGGTGGGGCTTCGCCGTGATCATGCTTTGCGGGGCGCTGGGCTGGCTGGCGTTCCTGCGTCTCAGGGAGGAAGCGCGGCGGGAAGCCCTGCCACGTCAGGCCAGAGTCAGTACGTCATCGCCCCAGGCGAGCCCCGAGCTGGCGGAGCAGATGCGCCGTCTCGTGCTTCAACGCCGCTCGAGTCGGCTCAGATCATCGCTCTCCACTTCGACACGTTCCTGTTCGGCAGCCCTCGATCACTAGTGCGGTGACGACATACGCACGCCGGCTCTATCGCCCTTTGGGATGCTCATGCAAGACCGGCTCGCGATCATCGATGGCCTGCTCGCGCTACCTTTTCCCGGTAAGAACACGCGGGAGGGCCGCCAGGCCAGCGGACCCGGTTTCCACGTGTATGTCCTACAGGCCAGCCGGGATTTCTGGGTTGACCGCAGCGAGGAGATCGTCGAGGCAGCCCAGGCGGAGATCGGTACCGCTTTCGAAGCATTAGCGACCGCGCTGACGGCCCGCTGGGGGCGAGCCTCAGACAATCGACCTCGAGTCTTATCTCTGGAGTGAGGACCAAGCGTCGGAGCCGATGAACCAGCTTTGCCAGCTCAGTGGTGAGATCTTCGTCTGGCGACCGCCGGGTGCTAGTCAGTGGGTTGCGCTCGCCGTCGGTCAGGGCGATCCGGAGTTGCCGATTCAGTTGCTCTTGGCGGTCGGTGAGGCCCACCCGCGGAGCTGATCAACCACCTCCACGGTTTGAGCAGGTCAAACGGCCTGACGCGGGAGGACGATCACCGAAGTGTTGTCGCCTACCTGACACGACCCGTGATCGTGGTGGCGTCGTCGGCGACCATGCGCCCGTGAATGATGCTCTACACCACGGGCCGATGCCCAATAGCGTCCTCATCCCCGTCGGCCTGTACTGGATCATCGGCGCGACGATGGTGGTGAGCGCAGCCCTCAACGCCGCCGCCGACGGCTCGGACCGGTTGGCTGCGATTGTGTTCCTCGGAACCGTCGGCGCCGCATGTCTGGTGGCTGCTCTCGGTCTGCAACGCCGTTGGGGCCCGGCCGTGCTGCTCGGATACCTGCTGGCGATCCTGCTGGGCTTGGTGTCGCTGTCTAACCCAGGTGTGGCACTGCTGGTGGTGCCGCTGACTGTTGGGATTGGTGTGGCCCTGTCTCGGCCTTCCGCCAAGCAGTGGACGGGCGAAAAGTGAACGCCGCAGACATTGCCGCCCTGGTAGGGGTGCCGTTCGCCGTCGTGGGGGCGGCGGTCGCTACGTTGGCGTGGCGCACCTCCGCCGGCACCCGAAGGGACCAGGCCGACGCTGAGGCACGCCGCCGGCACCGGGAGATGCGACCCGTCTTGGGCGTGACCTCCGATCTGCGGTTCAGCCCCGACACGGGACTGCTCACCGTGAAGCTGCTCGGGCCGCGCGAGGTGGAACGGTACGACTGGATTCGCGTGGAAATCCGCAACGATAAAGATCGCGTCTTTCCCGGCACCCACCACGGCTACTCCGAGGAGGAATGGCAGCGGCAGGTGTGGGGGCCGTTCCGGCTGCGCCCCGGGACCGACGGTGCGGACCGGGACGGGCGGACCGCCACGCAGGCAGGCCGGGCGGTGACAGACTCATGGCTGTTCACCCTTGAGCGGTCGACAGCACCGAGCTGGTATTCGGGTGGGGATGCGGCGTGGCGGAAGGACTACGACGACACCCCCATCCGGATGCGGATCGAGATCGGGTTGGCTGAGCAGTCTTGGGTTGAGCTGTTGGAGGTTCCGCCACCCGCGCGCAGCGTGTACGAAGATGGCGGGCTAACAGTCGTTTGATGCAGCGGTGGCGGAAGCAACCACGTTCCCGTGCCCGTGCCCGGGAAAACTAGGTGCGGCGACATACCGTGGTCACCGGACGTGATCAAGGCGATCGCCGACGTCCTGGCCAGCACCGACTGGCCAGGGCTGAGCAACACCGAGATCACCCAGTTGCTGGGGATGCTCGGGATCGCCGAAGTGGAGGCGCCCAACAAGCGCATCGCTTCGCTCATAAACGTGACTTCCCTAGCTGAGTGCCTAAGGTGTTGCTAGCCAGATGTCCGCCGGCCGTCTCAAAAGCCAGAAGGAGTGCCGTGAACGAGGATGCTGTTTACGCCGCTGCCCGCAGGGTGATCGACGCCGGTCTGACCGGCAACGGCTCGGCCTTCACCCCTGGCCGCGCTGTGTGGACAGCGGAGGCTGCAGACCAGCTCTATGACAGGTTTGTCCGGCAACCGGACGTGGGCAGGGGCAGCTTCGTCAAGAAGCTACAAGGGCAGCTTGGCCAAGCACCGCCCACGGCGGTGCAGCTCATGGGCGAGTTGATCTACCTGCATCTGCTCCTGCCACGTGACATCGGCGGTGCCGCGAAACGCGCCGTGATCAACGGGGCGCTGTCCTTGCTGCCCGAGCCGGTCGAGATCCCCGCGGACCTCAACAGGGTTCTCGATGCCGGCGTAGTCCGGGCGGGCGCCGCCTACATGACGCAGCGGGACCGGCAGATCGCGTGGCTCGTGCGGCTCGTGAAGGCGTGGAAGCGCCTGCCAGCCGACCATCAGCAGGCGGCACTGCACGACCCGTGGGCCTTCAAGGACATCCTGGACAGGCTCCCGATCAACAGCGCCTACAGCCAACGCAACATCCTGCTGAACCTCGCGTTTCCCGAGACCTTCCCACCGGTCGCCTCCCGGCGGCACAAGAAGCTGATCGTGGATGCGTTCGCTGACGAACTGCCGCATCGGACCGGCGACATTGATCGGGACCTGGCGGAGCTGCGGACGGTGCTTACGGCCAAGGCCGGCACGCCGGTTCATTTCTATCAACCACCCTGGGTCGACCGGTGGCGGCAGCAGACCGGGCCTGCCAGCGAAGGCAAGGGACCGCGCGGATGGCTGGTGCGCGGCGCGAAGGTGCACGGACACAACCTGATCGGCCAATGGCTCACCGAAGGGTTCTGCTCCCTCGCCTACCCTGGATTGCCAGACCTCAAGCCCGGCCTGTCGAAGGCGGAACTGGACCAGCAGCTACGGGAATCGCTACCCGACTTCTCACCGTCCCAGCGTGGTCTTCACGTGGGGGTGCTCGACCGGTTCCTCAATCGGATGGGCAAGGGCGACATCGTCGTCACCGTCGACGGGCCCAAGGTGTATGTCGGCACCATCACCGGCCCCGCCACCTGGGTAGAAACGCCTGACGACCTGTCGAACCGCCGCCGGACAGTTGCCTGGGCGAATCCCGACGCACCAGTCACCCGAAACGAGCTCTCCGCCGAGGCGCGGAGCAAGCTGTCCGGTCAGCTGACCGTAACGGACCTCGGAGGCTACGTCGCCGAGTTCGCGGCCCTCGCCGAACTCGACGACCAGCCCGGAGCGGAGGACGTCAACGACCAACTCGAGGTGGCCGAGGCGGAGCTGCCCGAGCCCACCGCCGAGCTGGCCGACGAGCTGCTCATCGATCGTGAGTGGCTCAGCGAGACAATCGATCTGTTGCGGGAAAAGAAGCAGATAGTGCTGTACGGCCCGCCCGGCACCGGCAAAACCTACCTCGCGCAGGCGCTGGCCCAGTACCTCACCGGGCAGGCCGACAACGCCTACCGGCTCGTCCAGTTCCACCCCTCGTACTCGTACGAGGACTTCTTCGAAGGCTTCCGCCCCCGGGCCACCGCCGACGGTGGGGTCGGCTTCGCACTCGAGCCTGGACCCTTCAAGCAACTGGTGTCCGACGCGAAGGACGACCCGTCCCAGGCCTACATCCTGATCATCGACGAGATCAACCGGGCCAACCTCGCCAAGGTCTTCGGGGAGCTGTACTTCCTGCTCGAGTACCGCAACCGCAGCATCCAACTGCAGTACTCACCCACCGAAGACTTCGAACTCCCACCGAACGTCTACCTCATCGGCACCATGAACACCGCCGACCGATCTATCGCACTCGTGGACGCCGCCATGCGCCGCCGGTTCTACTTTCAACCGCTGTTCCCCGGCGAGACACCCCTTGACGGACTGCTCCGCGAGTGGCTGAAGAAGCACGACCTCCCTGCCGACCGTGCGGACCTACTCGACGAGCTCAACCGCGTCATCGGCGACCGCGACGCCGCCGTCGGCCCGTCCTACCTGATGACAACCCAGGCAGCCACCGACAAGGGGCTCGCCAGGATCTGGAAGAACGCCATCATGCCCTTGCTCGAGGAACGCCACCTCGGCGACGGGATCGACATCAACCTCCGCTACGGCCTCGACGCACTACGCAAACGCCTGAAGCAGGCCGCCGCCCCCACCCCGGTGCCGGCACCCCGCGAACATGCCGGAGACGCAGCACAGTGAGGCTGATCAGCCTACGCGAGCACCAGACAGACGAGTATGAGCTGAAGACACCGGACGTCGCCCGAGCGATGGCAGCGACCAAGCTCGTCAACACCTCACTCACCCTCGACGGGCAACTCCGGCTGCGATCCGGCTCCATGGTCGGCGCCGCCCGCATCATCGCCGACGACGAATATGTCGAGCTGCACGTACGGCCGAAGATCGGCATCACTCGGCTGCTCTGGCTGCTCGGCTACGCCCGCGACCCACGCGGCTGGCGCACCGAGCCCGTCAGCCTGACCCCTGAACACGACCTCGTGCCCGCGATGGCAGTCGCCTTCGCCACCGCCACCTCCCAGGCACTCGCCCCAGGCCTGTTACAGGGATACCGAACCGTCGAGGAAGCATTGCCGCTGGTGCGCGGCAGGCTCCGAGAGGCAGACCAACTGCGCGCGCGGCCAGGACTGGCCCTACCGGTGGAAGTGCGCTACGACGACTACAACCCGGACACACCAGAAAACCAGATCCTGCTGTCGGCCGTACGCCGCCTGCACCGCCTACCCGGCGTCCCACCGGCCACCCGCAACGCCCTGCACCGCATCGCGTCCGCACTCGCCGACGTCACACCCCTCACGACGGGCGCCCCCATACCCAAGACCGTGCCCAACCGGTTCAACAACCGCTACCAACCGGCCCTGCGACTCGCCCGCCTGATCCTGGCCGGCGTCAGCATCGAACACGCCCACGGCTCAACCCTCGCGGCAGGCTTCGTCTTCGACCTCAACACCGTCTTCGAAGACTGGTTGACCACAGCCTTACGGCACGCAGTCGAGACACGCTACGGCGGAACCGTCACCGGCCAGCACCAGATGCACCTCGACACCGACCACCAGCTACCCCTGGTGCGACCAGACATCACCTGGTGGGACGGGCACCGTTGCCTGGCCGTCATCGACGCCAAATACAAGGCAGCCGGCAACACTCCACCCCACGACGACATCTACCAAATGCTCGCCTACTGCACCACGCTCGAACTGACCCGCGGCCACCTCGTCTACGCGTCGGCAGGAACAGAACCAGTGACGTACCACCTTCAGGGAAGCGGGATACAGATCATCGTGCACGGTCTCGACCTGGCGGCTCCTCTCACAGAACTACACGAGCAGGTCGGTCGCATCGCCGAGGCAATCGCAGCCTCGATGTACACCGAGGCCGAAGGTGGCGCCGCTAGATAGCCGTATGTGCTGCGCCCAGCCCTCCTCGCAGAAACCACCCCTGGCCGTTCTGTAGCCGGGTAAGCCTGGGCCCTTTCGCGGTGGCTCCGGCCGGCGAAGAATGTGACATCAGACGATCGACGGTAGGTCATGCCTACTGCGAAGACAGCAGGCACCGCGGGGCACGGAAGGCGGAATCGTGGCGACGAGCATTGGCGATTGGTACGCCGACGCCGAAGGACGGTACTCGGACAGCCACGGCCACGACTGGGAGAACGATGACCACCCCGATCGCAACCGAGACTCGTGGCTGGACCGACTGCCACGCGAGGAACCCCGCATTCCGCCGCAACGGCGCTCAACGGGTCGTAAGTCAAGGACGAGCCGCGAGGCGCGACCGGTGCCACGACCCGCGAGTCGTGCCGCTCGGCCATACTTCCAAGAAGTCGTCAACGCCGTACATGCACTGCGCGCGAAACATCCCAAAATGGGCGACAAAGCTCTCACGCGGCGGCTCCATGGCCTGGGGTTTACGAGCGTCAAGCAATCGGATGTGCGCAAGGCCCTGCGACGGGATCCTGCCCCGACACCCGGCGAGCGTCACAACAGAGGAAACCAGGCCAGGCAAGCCGGCAACCTCCCTGTACCCGTAGGTCAACCCGCCACAAGCGGCCGAATGAGCGACTTCGTAGTCGCAGTGCGCAATCGGTGGACCAAGGCGCCAGATCTCAGCGTTCAGGCGATGACGAGGCTCTTACACGGACACGGGTGGACCATGTTCACCGAGGATGACGTCCGCAAGGTGCTGCAATCGTTCATGTCCGCGCCAAGCCCGGACCGCAAACCCTCTCGAACGGCAGCCTGGAAGGGCAGGGCTGCGAAGTCGGAGCACAGAGCCAAAGGTGCAACTGCTTCGCCGCAATCTCGCGCGGACATCTGCCCGTCCTGCGGGGTAGCTGTATCGAGCATGGGACAGTGCCGCTGTTCATAACAGCATGCCCTCTGCTGCGCCATCGCGGGCGGATCCCGCTGACTCGGCCTCGCCTGCCGGCGGCCATGCCGACAGCTCGCGGACTGCCGTCTGGGCCAGTGGTAACTCTGTTCGGTTTGGATCGCGGTGGCGTCCGATTTGCTATTTCTTGCGAGTATTAGTCGCGGCCCGATCGGTGGCATGAGAGTTCTGTCGCTAATAACCCGTTTGAGGTGTTTCGCCAGAATGATTTACGCTAGGGGCAGATGCATGCGACCTCGAACTTGTTGACGGGACTACCTGTTGTCGGCAGGCTGAGCCGGTGTGGTGGCTGGTGATCGATCACCACGACACAGACCTCTTCGACGGCGAGGAGGTAAGCCTGGACCTGTTCATCCGCTACGAAACCATGAGCATCGGTCTTGACAACCATGACCCTGTCGGTGAGGGCGACGAGCTGTGGGTCTTCGAGCGCACATTCCGCCGAGCCTCGGGCCTGGCCCACGCCGCATCCAGTCCATACCGGTCGAGCCGTCGTTGGTGGCTCGATGTGACGATGGACCTGAAGGCCACCAAGGAGCTGCGTAGAAGTCCGGTTCGGCCCAGCGAGCGGGTGTACCGCTACGAGCCCTACCGGTACGGCGACAAAGATCCCTGGCTGGTACGTATGCACCTCAGCGATCTGTCAATGATGCGTAACCACCTGCAGAAGGTCACCCGCTCGCGTACCTGACACTTGTCCCGGCTCACGACACCCAAGCGTGCAGTCGGTGCCGACCCGTTTTGGGGACACCGCCTCGAGGACGCGACCCACGGCGACCGCCTAGTCATCCACACAGCGAACTGAGCTACCCCCGCTTTCATGGAGCTTCTTGATCATGGTCTGATGGCCGTGAGGAGGAAGTCGTCCGTGGCAGCACCGAAGAAGTACCCCGATGAGCTACGTCAGCGCGCTGTGCGCCTGTACCGCGAGTCGGACCCGAAGCCCGTCATCCGGCGCCTGGCCGAGCAGCTCGGCGTGCATCACGAGGCGCTCAGGAACTGGATCCGCCAAGCCGAGGCCGACGAGGGTGAGCGTCACGACCGGCCGACCAGCGAGATGGCCGAGGAGAACCGCCGGCTGCGCAAGGAAGTCACCGAGCTGCGCCGGGCGAACGAGATCTTGAAGGCTGCGAGCGCGTATTTCGCGGTGGAGCTCGACCCGACCCGGCGACGGTCATGAGGTTCATCCACGAACATCGTGAGCAGTTCGCGGTCGCGCTCCTGCTACGGGTCCTGAACATCGGCGCCTCGACCTACTACGCGTGGGTGAAGCAGGCCGAGCAGCCCTGTGACCGGGACGTGGTCGACCTGGGGCTGATCTCCAACATCCACGAGATCTGGGAGACCTCTGGGCGCACCTACGGCGCGGACCGGGTGCATCGGCAGTTGCGCCGTGACGGCATCCATGTGGGCCGTAAGCGGGTCGAGCGGCTGATGGCCGAGCAGGGCTGGCAGGGGGCGTTCCTGCGTCGAGGCTGGCGCGGCGGCTCCCGGCAGGACCCACGGCACACGCCGGCACCGGATCTGGTCAACCGGCAGTTCACCGCCGATGGGCCGAACCGGCTGTGGGTCGCCGACGCCACCCGGATTCCGTGCGGTGAGGGCGTGTTCTGGCTCGCCGCGGTCCGGGATGTGTTCTCCCGCCGAATCGTGGGGTGGAAAACCTCGGACCGCTGCGACACCGACCTGATCCTCGCCGCCCTCGAATACGGCATCTGGTCGCGTGACGTCCGCGACGGCCAGTTGATCCACCACAGCGACCGCGGGTCGAACTACACGTCGTTTCGCTTCGCGGAACGCTTACAGGACAACGGGATCCTGCCGTCAATGGGTTCCGTCGGCGACTCCTACGACAACGCGCTGATGGAGAACTTCTGGTCGACGCTGAAGATCGAACTTGTCTACCGCACGTCCTGGCGGACCCGCGACGAGGCCGAGAACGCGATCTTCGCCTACATCGACGGCTGGTACAACACCCGCCGCATCCAGAAGGAACTGGGCTACCTCAGCCCGAACGAGTACGAGACCGCCTGGCACACCCGCCAGACGCAACCAGCCGAACTACCTATCGTCACCCCTGCACCAGCCGGCAGCAGGTAACCACCGCTCCATCAAAGCGGGGGGAACTCAAACGGAACCCAGTCGCGGCTACCCTGAAGTGACCCCTATCGGCCGGACACTTTGTCCGGGAAACCGGGGGAAGCTCATACACCGACATGCCCGGCCGCGCACGCATGGCTTTGACTCGGTGGCGCCACCTTTGGTGCTCGAAGGCCACGTCCGCCTCGATCTCCACCACCACCGTCGGCTCGACCTGCACGTACCGCAGCGGGTCCGGCCCGATCCAACTGCCCCGACCACGATGCCGGCAGCGGCTCCGGCCACGGGTGCACCACTGCGGCGCGGCGCTGCTGCAAAGGCCGCAGCGGAGACAGCAGCGTCGTGAGTTCCTGCCGCTGGTAGGCGTCCAGCGGATGGGTGCGGCCGGTGTATCGAAGCCGGCCTCGCCGGTCGAACCGGCCCAGCAGCAGCGTGTCCGGGTTGCGGAGGCTGCCTGTTACGCCGCCGATGATCGCTTCCGTAGTGATTCGGGTGCGGAATTTCCGCCAGCCCCGCCGGCCTGGCTGGTACCGGCTGCCGAGCTGCTTGGTCACCACGCCCTCGATGCCGGCGGCGACAGTCCAGTGCATCAGCCAGTCCGACACCTGCCGCATGTCGGCCGTCTGCGAGGTGAGAGTCAGTTGCGTGGCGCGTCGACGAGCAGCCGCTCCAGCCGAGCCCGACGCTCCGACAGCGGCAGGTCGATGATCACCAGCCCACCGACGTCGGCGAGCAGATCGAACAGCACGTAGTGGGCGGGGCAGTCGCGGGTCAGGCGGAGGAGACCACGGCTGGCGGTGACTCGCCGTTGCAACTGGGCGAAGTTCGTCCGGCCGCGTTCCCACACGACCAGCTCCCCGTCCAGCACCACGCCGGGCGGGAGCGTCCGGACGGTTCGGGTGATGTCCGGGAAGTAGGTGGTCAGGTTCAGTCCGGCCCGCGACTGTAGGTACACACCGTGGTCCTCGCGGAAGGCGATGCACCTCCACCCATCCCACTTCGGCTCGTGCACCAGCCCTGGGCCCTCGGGTACCGCGTCGACCGGCGCCGCGAGCATCGGCGCCACCGGCCGCCGGAGCACCGGCTCGGCCCTCGCCCCGGCCCGGCGCGGAACCGCACTCACCGCTCACGCGGGCTGTGAGCTTTCCTCATCTCCTCGCCCCCCGAATCATCGTGGGCGAGTCACCGCCGTTCGGGGCGAAGATCCGTCATGACGAATGGGTCCGCGGCTGCGTAGTGCTGGCGCTGGGGCCGGCCGTGGGGGGAGGATCCCACCGTGCTGATCACCCCCATCCCCGGCGTGAACCGTGAGCACCTGCACGCCACGCTGAACAGCCTCCAGCAGTCGCTCAACAGCGTGCAGGCCGCAGGGCCTGTCTCCGCCGTTGATCGCGCCAACCGGTACCTCGAATGGACCCACGAGGCACGGCGGATGCTCCGGCGCCAGATCCACCCGGACGATCTGGAGCACTTCCTGCCCCCCAGAAACTATGAGGTGGTGCTGACCTCGGCAGGAGCGCTGCGAGATTTCAACCGCGCGGTTGCCAACGACCGATACGGCCAAGAGGGCTACATCCATCATACTGCCGCCGGCGGGGAGCGCCAGCTTAACGGCCTGCTGGGGATGCTCATAGACGAGCAGATTGAGGCGCTCAGCACCGCCCGCGACGCGCTGCAAGGCGAGATGCAGCGGTTCGACCGCGACGGCATCCTGGCGGTGCTCGACACCAACATCTATATGGAGCACCCGCAGCAGCTGGAGGATCTCGACGTCGCCGCCCTGCTGTATGGCGGGTTCGAGCCGATCCACATCTTGGTGCCGCTCGTGGTCGTCGACGAACTCGACAAGGGCAAGCGGTCCGGCTGGAACGGGTGGAAGGCCGCTTACTCGCTTTCCTACATCGACCGCATCAGCCAGCAGGGCGGCCTGATGCGGGAGAAGGACATGAGCAACATCGAGACGGCACGAGGCCAAGTCACCATCGAGGTCGTCCTTGACCCTCCTGGCCACGTTCGGCTGCCGAACAACGACGACGAGATCGTCAGCCGCGCTCTCGCGATCAAAACCCTCGCTGGCAAGCAGGTCAGACTGCTCACCTACGACACGGGCATGGCGATGCGGGGCCGAGCCGCCGGGCTCCAGGTCCACTGGCTGGAGCAGCCGCCGAAGGACAAAAAGAGGCAGGCGCGGCGACGCCATGGGGGAGAGGCCGATGATGGAGAGCGGCGAGACGAACGCGGCCCCGCAGGAGCCGCCAGCTGAGATCGGCCCGCTGGCGGTGGTCGCCTTCGAGGTGGCCACCGCCCGTCGGGTCGGCGTCCAGCTGCGGCACGCTCGGGGACCGCAGCTGGACGAGATCCGACGTGCGGTGCGGGTGCTGACCCACGCCGACCCACGCGAGTCACTCACGCAGTGCATCAATCCGCTGTACTGAATGGTGTGCGACAACGTTGGAGGGCGCAGACCTGCTCGGGGCGCGGCTGGAGGGCGCGTTCCTGACCGGGGGCGCAGTTGGAGGGCGCGGACCTGTCCGGGGCGCAGTTGCCGGAAGGGTTTGTCTGGCCACCGTCAGAAGAATGACGAGGGCGACTCGTGCGCTGCCGAGCATAATTCCGACGTGGTGGGCGTGAGGGCTCGACCGGTGCGGACAGGGGTACGCCGTGACCTACCGCGACGTGCTCCGTCGAATGCTGCAGGACGCCCTCGATCAGCCCGACGCCTAAAGGACGTCTCGTAACTCGCTGGTCGGTCCATGGTGGATCATGTCGGGGTGCAGGTGATCTCGGCGGCCCGCCCGGAGTGGATCTTTCCGTTCACCGGACTGCAGCCCGCCCAGTTCCGCCGTCTCATCAGGTTGGTCGCCGAGCGTGGCGGTGATGCGATCGCTGACGGTCGACCCGGCCGGCAGTGGGCTCTCGACCTCGCCGATCGGGTGTTGCTGGTCGCGGCGTACTGGCGCACGAACCTGACCATGCGACAGATCGGCCCGCTGTTCGGGGTATCGCACTCCGCCGCGCACCGGGTCATCGACACCGTCGGCCCCCTGCTCGCCCTGGCCCCGGGGCGACGGCGCCGGATCGACCAGATCACCATCGTCGACGGCACCCTCATCCCGACCCGGGACCACCGCCTGGCCGCCCCGAGCAAGAACTACCGCTACAGCACGAATCTGCAGGTCGCCATCGACGCCCACACCCGCCTCGTCGTGGCCCTCGGCGATCCGCAACCCGGCAACCGCAACGACACCATCGTCTACCGCACCAGCGGCATAGACCAGAAACTCGACGGGCGGCCCGTCATGGCCGACGGCGCCTACCGCGGCAACCCCGACGTGATCATCCCGTACCGCAAACCCGCCGACGGCAGCGGACTACCCGAATGGAAAACGGACCTGAACAAGCAACACCGCACCGTCCGAGCGCAGGTCGAACACGCCCTGGCCCGCATGAGGTGCTTCAAGATCCTGCGCGACTACCGCCGCGCCGCCCACACATTGACCGACACCGCATCCGGCATCGCCTACCTCCACAACATCATCCTCGCCGGGTGACACCAGCACCGTTGCCGGGCAACCCCTTCACCGAGTTACGAGACGTCCTTTAGCGAGAAGCATCGAGGCCCGGTCCCTTCGAGGGCCGGGCCTCTTGCCGTCTACGCGCGGCCGGATCTCACCTCGCGGTGAGCGGGGACTCCGAGTCGTTCGGGTCCTCGTCAATCAGGTAGTACTGGAACGGCTCGAACTCGTACATGACTCCGGCCAGGGCCTTCACATGCACGTTGGTGCCCTTCGCCAACTTGTCCATCGGGTCCTCGTGGCCGTACCAACTCAATTGGAAGACGGGGCCGGTGTGCTTCTCGTCCAACGCATCGCCCGCCATCACGTCGATGGTTGATGCGCCGTTGTGCTCGCGCGGGTTGATGTAGATGTCAGAAACGAACCCGTCGAACTCGACTGTCTTCGCCTGGAACTTCTCAACGGCCGCTTCAACCGTCTTCCCATGCGGCGGGCCCGCCAGAAGCGCTGCAAAGTCGGGGTTGTTCTCGACCGTGATTGTCGTCGGCGCCTTCGCCTTCTCCGTTCCCGCGTCCGTAGGTTCGGCTTCCGGAACCTCGCAGCCGACGAGCAGTGCGAGCACGGGTACAACCAGGGCGGCCATCTTCCTCATGCGGCCGAAGCATGCCAGCTGGTGCCCAGCCGGCCACCATGAAACGCCGCATGGTCCGGGGCCGTCCTTCCGATCGGGTACGCCGTGCCGCTCTACCTCGCCAGTCCGGCCGGTGCACCGGCGTCATATGGTCAGGCTGCCCGCGTCGAAGCCGGACTACTTATCCGCAGGTGAGCCACCGTACGGCGGTGTTGTATTCGGCGAACCTCGACCCTGCGGCGCCGGGCGTCAGTCCGCCGTGGCCTGGGAGGTCGTGCCATTGTCCAGGTAGCTGGTCTGCTGCTCCACGAGTTCGTCCACGAGCGCCGAGAAGGTTTCCGTCACCCACTGCGGCCTGTGCAGCTCCTCGTTCCGTCCGTGCATGAAGTGCTGGAGAGCGACCTCGGGCTGCTGGGCTCTCCAGGTGGCCAGCAGGTTACCCGCGTCCCGGCCGTTGTCGGCTGCGTGCTCGACCAGACCGAGGTCGTGGAGGGAGATGACTCCCAACGCCGTCGCCCGTCTGGTCTGCAGCGCCCCGTTCGCGGTCAACACCTCCTGAACCCGGCGGTGGACCGCCGGGTTCCACGGCAGCCCGTCGTCCGGGGTGACGATCAAAGGGACAAAGCGGGTGCCAGGAACTAGGTTCCGGCCGGTGAGCTGTGGGAGAGACTCGGTGAGATGCCGGATGGTGGATGCCATCTGCTGGGCCTTGTTTCCGGCAAGGACGGCCCCCAGTTCCTTGTCCAGCTCGGAAACGTCCGCGTGACCGCCGACCACGCGTTGGGAGAGTCGCCGGTTGTTCGCGTCCAGGCAGATCCACACGTCGCCGCAGTCCACGACCCAGTCGCACACCTTGGGCGTAGCCTTCTTCGTCTTCCAGGCGTGCCACATGTCGCTCTCGGAGTACACCCGCTTGAAGTGGCCCTTCGCGGGAAAGATGCGCCGCAGAAGCTCCCCGACGCTGTACTCGAACTGGAAGTTGAGACAGGACCTGAACGCCTCCTCGCGTCCGCCCATGATCCTCTGATCGGTGCCGCCGTCGATCTTTCGAAGGTGGTCGGCAACATCGAACTCGGGTACCTGCCCGAAGGCTCGCTCCAGCACGAAGCCGATCCGGATGACTTGCACCGATCCATCGGGCAGCCGGACGATGGGCCGGCGACGAAGTTCGTTGAACTCCCACGGCTGCTCCGTGGCAGGCGGCTGTCGCGCCACCCGCTGTTGCAGGTCGGCCAGGGGCACCGAGGAGGCGTCGAGGAACAGGCCGATAGCCGCCGGGTCAATACCGAGGCGGTCGAAGAACTCCGGTGGGAAGCGCAGGTGCTTGTGCATGTATGCCTGCACCCACAGGTGAGTGGCCACGCCGAGGAACGCGTCCAGCGCGCACCCGGTCGCCTCGGCGAACAGCTCCGCCGGCTGCCCGCCGGCCCGTACCCGCTCCTTCTCGCCGACAGCCGGGGACCACCCCTCACGCCAGGTCACCTGGGTCCGCGCCATCAGCGGCGCCGGGCGGGCGGTCACGTTGAAGTACTGGTTGGCCAGCAGCTCCGCAGCCAGAGTCGCCCTGAGCCCGCCCCACTGCGGCTCGTTGGTCTCGCGAACTTGGCTCAGCTCGTCGGCGATGCTCAGCGCCGCCTGCAGCACCACATCAAGATCACTAAGGTCGCCGCGCGCCTGCCCGGGGGGACAGAAGGTCAGGGCTTCCTTAACCGCAACCAGTAAGTGCTGTGGCGGCAGTAAACGTCGCCCCCTCGCAATCGCGGCACGTGCCCGCCATGCGGCCTCGCCGGGGAGCTGCGCCGCCCACCCGTGTTCAACCTCCGCCTCCGGGGCATCCTCAAGGTCAAGATCACGCAACATGGCGCTCAGCAACGACAGGGCTTGGCCCAGGGGCACTCGTTCCCAGAGCAACTCGCGAGAGGAGCGGTCCGTCATCGCACCGAAGACCTCGGCACCGGTGCAGTAGGGACGGCCCAGCAACGACCATGGACTCCGGGCCTTCAGGGGGCGCCCGGGCACCCAGAGGCCACCCATGGCCGGACATTTTAGTGCGCGACCAGCGACCCGGACAAATAAGTTACTGGGCGGTGTTGATGGCCACACGGCAGTAGCTCCCATCGGGCCCCGAACCCGCCACGCCCGTCGAGAACGGCCAGCTGTTGCGCAGCTGCGTCGCGCCGGGTGGGGTCGTTATGGACAGCCAGGGCTACTTGGGGGAAGGGCTACTGAAACCTTCAGTGGCAACCGACATGGTTCGCCTGTGCGAGCAGGGTGCGGTTCGCGGCTCGGGCAGCATCGAGTTCTTCGTCGTGTTCATGTAGATCTCGCTGAGGATCGAGAACTTCCTGTTCGAGGTGGGCGACACGAGGGTGGAGCTGGGCGACGTCGTCCGGGGCGCCGAGCCCGGTCTCGCGCCAGACCTGATCGCCGAGATCGACAAGCACAGCGAATCTCGACCCCTGCCCGTCGAGCCAGCGCCGCCGGAGGTTCTCGCGCAACTCGGCCCGCCCGAGGACGCCCGTGTCGTCTGCCAGTCGAGCTGAGCCACTGCCAGCGTGTCTGAGGCATTGCAGGGTTTCTGTCTGCCAATTAAGTTGCACTTGATGAGTGCGTTGGCCGGGCAGACAACGGAGCAGACCACTGACCGGTTGCTGGCGGTGCTGAGGGAAACGCTCGACCTCACCGGCCGGGCAGCCAGGCGGCGACTCGACCCATCGTTCTGGATTCCCCGGGCGACCTCGACGTTCGGCGCGGACCTGACGAACACCGAGGTCGACGTGCACGGTGCGCCATGGGGGTCGCAGGAGCCCACGATGGCCTTCGAGATGGCGCGTCTCAGCATGATCGTGATCGATGACTATCTGACCAGCATTCGTAAGCTTCTGGAGCCACCCTTCCCGCCCCTGCCCATGTACGGCCAGGAAGTGCTGGCCAGGTCGGTCCTTGAGAGTGCCGGGTTTGCCTTCTGGCTCGTGGATCCGCAGATCACCGTGCGTCAGCGGGTTGCCCGTACGTACCTCGTTCTCTGGGACGCGGCCGGGAGAGCGGTCGAGAACGCCAAGAAGGTCGGCACAACCCAGGACGCTGCCAGCGCACAGGCGCATCTCGACTCGATCCTCAGGAGGGTGGACGACCTGGGGCTGGGTCACGTCAAGAAACCCCGCCGGCTCATCGCCGAGGAACGACTGCCGAGCAAGACCGACCAGGTCACGGCGCTTCTGGCCGGCAAGGTTCGAGGCGGTCACGAAATCGTCTACTCGCTGTACTCCGCAGTTGCCCACGGGGAGATGACCGGGATTCTGAGCCGTCGTCTCGATCCGCCGGCCAGTGGCGCGACTTCGGTCATGACCATCACACCGCGCCAGCTGGTCGGTAACGTCGAGCTGGCCGTGGTTGCGTTCGGACAGCTGCAGGAGCGGCTCTGCTCCGGCGGCATGGGTAGTGGTCCGCGCGAACTGGCCAGCTGGAGCTGGGAACACAACGTTGGACGCCGCTTGAACGCCATCAAGAGCTGGCTGGTCTGACGGCTCGGGCGCGTCTTGACTGCATTCCGCTTCCCGCTACGGGGCGCGTAGGAGAGCAGCAGCAGGCTCGGCCGGATTCCACAGGATGCGGCCGAGCATGACTCTCTGATTTGGATGAGCGAAAAGCGGGCCGGGACCATGACGGGTGGTCCCGGCCCAGGGCATGGCGGGAGTCAGATCGATTCATCCGTGACCTCGATGCCGTTGTCCGTGGCCCACTGCACAACCTGAGATTGACGCCCGCCGCCTCCAGTATGGCTCCAGTACAAGCGCCGGATGCGACCGTCTCGGGTCAGCTGTCCCATCTCCGTGACCCCGAAGGCCTGTCCGAGCTCGTCAAGCAGGAGCGCGGCGGCACTGATCAGCGCGGGGCCTGGCTGTCCCAGGTCGTCGAGGGCGGCCGCCGCCTCCGCCGGATCGACCTGGATCTGGTATCGCTCCCCGGTGCGGGACTCAGGGAAGCCATAGCCGCGCGTGTGCCCGACAGTGGTGGGATGCTCGGCGTCAACCGGTGCCAGCTGGGCGCGAATCAGCGCGGTGCCGCCGGCAGCGGCACGATCGCGGGCGTGGCGTCCCAGGTGCAGCAGTCCGGAAGGATCCCTGCGGCGATACCTTCGTCGGCGAGCACCTGGTACTTCAAGGTTCCGGTGGAATCGGTGTCGGCGGGAGCCGCCCGGCCGTCCCTGTTGTTCAGGTCGCCCACCGCCATCGCGAAGACTCCGGAGCCGTCGGTGTGCAGCTCCAGGGAGATCCACCGGGCTTCCGGCTGGTAGTTGCCTGTGCCGTCGGCGAGCAGGCGCCGGCGCCCAACTCGAGTGCGGTAGATGCTGTGGCCCTCGCCGGTAATCG
Source organism: Micromonospora sp. CNZ303 (assembly GCF_004345505.1). Classification (NCBI taxonomy): domain Bacteria; kingdom Bacillati; phylum Actinomycetota; class Actinomycetes; order Micromonosporales; family Micromonosporaceae; genus Micromonospora; species Micromonospora sp. CNZ303. The sequence continues at coordinate 173,085 of NZ_SLVT01000016.1, forward strand.
TGAGACGACCCGTGCGGACCTCCATCTCAAAGGCTCGGAAGGCCTCTTCGCTGAGCCGCAGGTCCCCGGGCAGGTCCGGGACGAGCGACACAATCAACCAGCCATACCTGTCGTCGATTGCGAGCCGGCCGATGGCCTCCTGCTCGATCTCCTCGACGCGCTCGGCCTGGCGCTGTGCGCTGGCGAACCGGTTACGGTACGCCGTTGCGACCTCCGGCTCAGACAGATAGCGGGTGGTGGCGCCGTTGCGGGCGGGGAAACGCAGTGCATCGTTAATCAGCACGGCGTGCGGCGCCGCAGAGCTCCGCGGTACGGCAACGACGATAAAGCCGCGCACGGTGCCGTCGGTTCCCGTGCCAGCCCCGGGGTCAACGACGGAGAGAATGTCGAACACCGGCATGGGAGCAACCAGCGAGGCAACGACCTGGCGCATACGCGCAACCTCTGCATCGGTGATATCAACGCCAGGGGCGGCGGTGGCCCGAGCCTGGTCGTCCTCTTCGACGCCGAGCAGGATGACACCGCCGCCGGTGTTGGCTAGGGCAGCGACGTCGCCGGCGAGGGAGCGGCGGTCCCTGTCACTGTTGCCGTACAGCGCCTGCTTGAAGTCCAGATCAAAGGCCTCTTGGACGCCAACAGCGATGAGACTGTGCAGGTGCTTGGCTTTCAGCTCGTCGAGCGGTGCGCCGAGGACGGATTCCAGCCGGCGGGATCGAAGGGCAGCCATCCATGCTCCCTTGGGGGTGGGCGGAGAGGACGCCCTATTCTGCCGGTTGCCTACCAGGCAGTGGCGGTTCCACTTGTCAAGGCATCGCCGGCCGACCTTGTCTCGGGTCATTCCATGGAATCAGTCGAATCCGCTATCGAGCGGCGGACAGGGTCAGCCGTCGCCAAACTTGGTCCTCACCGATTGGGTCGAGCGCTCGCAGGGTCACCGGGACGTCGAACACGAGTAGGTGATCATAGACAGATTGCCCCTCCGAGACGGGACGGCGGGAAGGGTCGGCTGCTCGACAGGAGCAACCGGCCCTTCCCGTCGGTGTGGCCAGGAGTGAGTCAGCCTCGACCGCGCGCCGAGAGGTCACGGCTGCACCGGACGATCTCGGCGGGCTTCTCCTCGACCATGAAGTGGCCCGTGGATCAGCCCAAGAGCTTCTTCTTCTGAAAGAGGAACTCCTCTGAGGTCAGGACGCCAGCGTCCCGGAGCTGCGCCAACTTGGCGAGCTCGTCGGCGACCGAAATTCCTGGTTTAGGCGATGCTGCTGCCGCCTGATACGACTTGCCGAAGTCTGGATGGGCGCGGAACCACTGCTCAATCTTCTCGGCCGTTCCGTAGTTCACCGGGACTTCAGCGAGGGTTGTGCCGGAACCTTGGACAGTCAGGACCTGCTGCATCGACGAAGCCTTGAGTCGCTTCTTGTCGTCCCGGGTCGCCTTGCGAACCGAGAATCCAGAGATGTCGCGCATCATGACCCTGAAGGCGGATAGCAGCTTCCCCGTCGGCCGGTACTCGACGCTGCCATCCGGGTACTCGAGGATGCTGCCGCTACCGAAGCCCAATCCGTGCGAAACCGGCTTCTCGGCCATTGAGTGGTGCCCCCTCACTTGCTGCGAGGAAACTTTATATCAGGCTCCAAGCTGTAGGAGGGATGGCTGCACCGGAGGGCGCAGGAGCTGTTGTTTGCGCGGTCAGTGGCCGAAAGAGCCGGTCGATCGACCTCCGGGAGGCGCTCCCGACCGCCAGTTCGGATGCACTATCCGACCGGCTGCGCGAGCTGACCGATGCGGGCGTCGTACGCCGTCGGCAGCTACCGCGGCCGGGCAACGTGCGCGTCTACTAGGCGGTGTCTTCAAAGGATCTTGGTGTCGGATGATGTAGCGCGTGGGTCGTCGCTACGAGTTGTCTGATATCGAGTGGGAAGCGCTGTCGAGGTATCTGCCGTCGGCGGTGACCGGTGGTCGGCCACGAGTTGATGACCGGCGGGTGCTCAACGGGATCGTGTG